>CAUZVF010000150.1:0-8420 GCA_963582955.1 Planctomycetota bacterium | reverse complement strand
CGAACCACAAAAAAGCAAAACTGAATGGAAAGCCTGATTCCGGCAACATCACGTTCCTCGAAGCCGACACGTTGCACCTTCCGCTGGCGGATGACCAATTTCAGGTCGTTTCCGTGGCGTTCGGGCTGAGAAACGTTGCCGGCACGCTGAGCGGGCTGCGCGAGATGACGCGAGTTTGCAAACCCGGCGGACATGTCGTCATCTTGGAATTCTCGATGCCTCGGAATCGATTGATCGGCTCTGTCTACCGCTGGTACTTCCGCAACATTTTGCCGCGCATCGGACAATTGTTGGCCCGCAACCAACAAGCCGCCTACAACTATCTGCCCGAATCGGTTTCCGAGTTTCCTCAAGGAGACGAACTGGCAAGAATGATGAGCGAGGCCGGATTGAATCCGGTAACATGGAAACCGTTATCCTGCGGTGTTGCCACGTTGTACACCGGTCAGAAGCCATGACGAATCCATGATTCTGTCCAGAATAATTCTGTAATCAACTTTTTGCGATACGTCACAAATGCGAAGTTTGGTCGTTGCCATCACAGGAGCCAGCGGATCGATCTATGCGATTCGTCTCTTGGAATTGCTGTTGGCCGCGCGTTGCAACGTGCATCTGACAATCAGTCCGTCTGGTGCTGAAGTGTTGAAGCACGAATTGGACTTGCACGTCGACCTCGACAACTTCGATGACTCGCAATTGCTGCCCGACCCGGCCGCGTTGCCGGAAGGCAGCCTGTTGCGGACGAAAACGGCGCTGATCGCATCACCGTCGATTGTCAGTTCGGTTCAGTCCGAAAGTGACGGTACGCTGGGAGGTCTCGAATACCATCACTACGGCGACTTCAGCGCCGGAATCGCCAGCGGATCGTTCAAAACCGACGGCATGGTGATCTGCCCGTGTTCGATGGGCACGCTAGCGAGCATCTCGGGCGGACATTCCGCCAACCTGATCCATCGTGCTGCCGACGTGCATTTGAAAGAACGGCGCAAGCTGATTGTCGTCCCGCGTGAAACCCCGTTGGGCAGCATTCAACTCGATAACATGAAACGTTTGGCCGACGCCGGAGCCGTCGTTCTACCCGCCATGCCCGGCTTTTATCACGGAGCCACAACCATCCACGATCTGGTCGATTTCATCGTCGGCCGAATTTGCGACCAGTTGGACATCGAACACGAACTATTCAAACGCTGGGGAATGCGAGACGGGAATTCATAGGATCGCGACCGTGCTGGTCGAAAGCCGAATTTCTCTCGTCTTCTCGTTCCCTCTTGCGGCGCCGGCGACATCCGGAATAAGCAATTCTTACTCGCCTTCGTCTTTTTTCTTCTTCTTTTTCGGCGGCTTCTTCTTTGTGGATGTCTTCTTCTTGGTGGCCTTCTTCGTTCCGCCGCGGCCGCCGCCTTTTTTGGCGAGCTTTTCTTCGATCCAACGCAGCGCTTGGTCCAGCGTGACTTGTTCGATTTCGTAGTCTTTCGGGACCGACGCGATGCCGGCTCGCTTGGTTCCGTGTTTGACGTACGGTCCGTAGCGTCCTTCGAAAATCGCCACGACTTGATCGTCATCGGGATGCTTGCCCAACTCACGCAATGGAGTCGCTGCTCCACGGCTCTTCGTCTGCGCCAGAACTTCGACCGCCGTTGCCAGATCGACCGTCAAAACGTCGTGTTCTTTCAGCGAGCCGTATTTTTTGTCGTGCAAGACGTAGGGACCAAAACGGCCGACGCCGGCTTTGACCACTTTGCCGGTCTCGGGATGCTGGCCGACAGTTCGAGGCAGACTGAATAACCCGATGGCCATGTCGAGAGTTACGGTCTCGGGATCGTAATTCTTCGGAATGCTCACTCGTTTCGGCTTCGGTATTTCCTCGGTGATATCACCCAATTGCAGATAGAAACCGAACGGACCATTCTTCACAAAAATGGGAAGTCCCTCGTCGGGGTGCATTCCCAGTGACTTGGGTCCCTGACGTTTCATTTCGATCAGCCTCTCGGCCAATTCGTTCGAAAGGTCAGCCGGCGCAAGATCATCCGGAATCGACGCGGTCATCAGTTCGCCGTTGTCACCGTTGCGTTTCTCGAAATACGGTCCGTACCGGCCAACGCGAACCTTCGCCTCAATGCCTTCCAGCGTCAGCGTGCAGGCGTCGCGTGGGTGAATTTGTTCTTCATGGATTTTGACTTGTTCTTCCAGTCCGGATTCGCCCAAGTAAAACTCCTTCAAATACGACAAGCGATCGGCGTCGCCAGACGCCATGTCGTCGAGCGATTGCTCCATCTTTGCCGTGAACTGAATATCGACAAGATTCGGGAAATGTTCTTCCAGCAGACGTGTCACCACCAGCGCGGTGAATGTGGGAACCAACTGGCTGCCTTGCTTTTTCGCGTAACCGCGATCCTGGACCGTGCCGATAATCGTCGCGTACGTACTGGGACGTCCGACTCCGCCCGCTTCCAATTCTCGGACCAGCGAAGCTTCGGTGAACCGCGCCGGCGGTTTGGTCTCGTGCCCGACGGCGTCGAGTTGCGACAGTTTGACCGGCTGATTTTCGGATAGTGGCGGCAGCGCCGATTCCTGGTCATCCAGAGCGGCTTCGGGGTCATCAACTCCTTCAACATACGCGCGGAAAAAACCGGGAAAGACGACGTGGCGCCCGGACGCTCGGAAATCGGCGTCATCGGCCTTGATAACGACCGTTTGAAACTGCAACCGTGCCTCGGCCATCTGCGTGGCCATCGTCCGTTTCCAGATCATCGAGTACAACTTCAGTTCGGGTCCGTTGAGTCCCAATTCCTCACCGGTTTTCATTTCGGTTCCGGCGGGACGGATGGCTTCGTGAGCTTCTTGGGCTCCCTTTGATTTGGTTTGAAACGTGCGGACTTCGGAATGCAAATAGTCGTCGCCGTATAAATTCTTGATGCGAGACCGCGACGCCGTCAACGCCTCTTGCGACAGGTTGACGCTGTCAGTACGCATGTAAGTGATCAGGCCATCTTCATACAGCCGCTGTGCGACCTGCATCGTTTGCCGGGCCGTCATGTTCAGTTTGCGGTTGCCTTCTTGCTGCAACGTGCTGGTGGTGAAGGGAGGATAAGGCTTGCGGGTTTGCTGCCGTGTTTCGACGCTGGCGATCTGCCAGTCTTCGTTTTGTATCTTTGCCAGCAGCGCGATGGCTTCGTCCTCGCTGAGCAGCAGGACATCCGTGCCTTCTTTCAGTTTGCCGGTCGACTCGTCAAAGTCCTTGCCGGTAGCGACTTTCTTGTCCCCGACTTTGACCAACTGAGCGTCAAACGCCTTTCCGCCGTTGGCCTCGAGCGCTGCCTTCAGATCCCAATAAGATCCGCTGTGAAAGGCCAGCCGCTCAAGTTCACGTTGTACGAGAACGCGGACAGCCACCGATTGCACTCGTCCGGCCGATAGCTTGGGCGCGATCTTTTTCCACAACAACGGGCTGAGCGTGTAACCGTACAATCGGTCGAGCACGCGCCGCGTTTCCTGAGCCTGGACCAGATCTTCATCCAAGTCGCGAGGATTGTCGATGGCCTGCTGGATGGCTTCCTTGGTGATCTCGGAAAAGACCATCCGCTTGATGGGAACTTTGGGATTCAGCAACTGGATTAAGTGCCAGCCAATGCTCTCGCCTTCACGATCTTCGTCCGTCGCGACGATCAGTTCTTCGGCGTCTTTGAGTGCGTCTTTCAGTTCCTTGACGACCTTCTTTTTTTCTTTGGGAACAATATACAGCGGTTCAAAGTCCGAGTTCACATTGACGCCCAGCCGTGACCAGGCTTCCGGTTTGACCTTGGCGGGAATCTCGGCGGCATTGGCGGGAAGATCGCGTACATGGCCCATGCTGGCCAAGACCTTATATTCCTTACCCAGGTAGCTGCTGATCTTTCTCGCCTTTGCCGGAGACTCGACGATCACCAAGCCTTTCAGTTTTTTCTTCCCTGACACTCGGTCTGCCTTCTAGTCGCGCGTTGGGCTTGTCTGGAAAAGGCGCGCAGCTAAAATGCGAGCCTGTGGCAAGACGTTTTGCCACCCAAGACGGCATTCCATAAACGAAAGATTCATAATCTGTCAAGGGTTGTTAGGTCAAATGATCATAATCGACGTCCTCGCGAGCGGCAAATTTGCTCGATTGGAAGTCGTTGGATTTGCAAGAATTCCGCTTCATTTGTCCGACGCCCAATGTTTTGCAAACGCAATGACACAAGCATAAACCGGTCAGGCCGGGGCAGGAAAACCGATGAGATCTCCGTTCGCCATTATTCGGAAACACCAGAAAGTCATGATGGTCATCACAATTGGATTGTGCATGTTTGCCTTCATCTTTCTGGGCGCGATAGAACAATCGGGCGGCCAGGGCATGCTGCCGATCGTCGGTTTGATGATGGGCGCCGGCGTTTTCTGGATTATTGGAAACCAAGCGGGAAAGCCGCGGCGGTACACAGTCGTCGGGGCGATGCTGGGCGTGTTGCTGGGATTATGGCTCCCACGCCTGAGTAATTCGTCAGCCGAAGTTTGGACGACGGTCGGAGATTTCTCGCCCCAAGAAGTGCAGCAACTGATTACGAATCGGCAAAATGCGAATCGATTCATGGCCAGTGCCTACGCCGCCACGCACAAGACCGATAATCCCAACTTGCAACAATTCGCCGCTCAATTCCTTAACCAAGGGATTTTTGGAACACAGTTTCATCTCATTAGCGCGGATCCGAAGAATCTTCCCGAAGACGTGATCTTTGGATTCTTACTGAGACATGAAGCCGAGGAAATGGGAATCACGGTGAGTGATGCATCGGTCATCAAGCATATCAAAGACGCCACGACTCCTGCCGGCTTCATTTTCGAAAAACGTGGGGAGCTCTCGGGATCCGAATTCAAAGAGATCCGTTCAAACCTCGGACTGAGCGAAACGGAATTATTTGACATCCTTCGCAGTGAAATCCAGGCTCAAATCGCACGACGGATGTTGGCACCTCAGACTTTGCGCATCCCCGAGCAGTCTTGGCAGGATTATCGCAAGGTCAATGTCAAGCAGTCGTTGGAAGTGACGGCCTTGAACGTCGAGGCGTTCGCCGACGAGGTGGTTCCCTTGCCGTTGGATGACAGCGAGCTGGAGGCATTCTTCGAGCGGCACAAGGCGAATTTTCCGGGACAGACCAGCCTGGGCGCTCCTGGGTTCTTTCAGCCTCGCAAGGTGCAACTGGCGTTCTTGGAAGCCGATTACGAAACGATCGAGGCGAAAGTGCCTGATATTACTGACGACGAAATCGCGGATTATTATCAGGAAAACAAAGATCGGTTTTACCGCATCGACAGACTCCCTGAATTCCTCGACGCGCCGGAATCACCAACGTCTGAGTCCGATTCGCCCAAGACCGAAGGTCCAAAACTATTGGATCCGAACGACGGCGACGACAAGAAAAAAGAAACCGACGAGGGCAACACGAAACAGGACAGCCCTGCGAAAGACACGGACTCAAAGAAAGAGGAATCCGGAAAGAGTGCCGACACACCAAAAACCGATGCTCCACCAAAATCCGACAGTGACTCTTCCAAGAAGGCGAAACCCGAAGAACAACCCAAGCTGCCGAAAGGCGACAAGCCGGCTTCCGGGAAAAAAGAGAACGGCGACGACGACGCTCAGGCGGCGGCTGCCGACTCAGGCCAACTCCTGGCACTGGCGGATTTGCCCAGCGATGCCGTACCACTCGCATCAACCATTCTCGCCGCTGATGACGACGACGGTAAGAATGCGAAAAACAAAGATACGGAATCCGAGAATCCGAAAACCGAGAAACCCGAATCCGAGGCCAAGCAGGCCGCTGACAGCAAAGTCAAATCAGACGAATCCGACGTGCCAAAATCCGATGTAAAATCGAAAGCCGAAGAGTCCACGTCTGACGACGAAAAGAAAACTGACCCCAAATCGGAATCCAAAGTCGCACCGCCATTCCCCGAATTGCCGGATTCCGGCGATCCCCCGGCGCCTCACTTGCCTCAGCCCAAGATTCCAACGCCGACTTACCGGCCGCTCGGTGATGTGAGGGACGATATTCGAGATAATTTGTTACGGGAGAAGACGAGCGAACTGTTAAAGAAGAAGACCAAACAAGCGAGAGATGAAATGGGTGAATTGGGATTTTTCATCAACGCGCTCGAAGGCGATGCCGATAAGCTGAGTCCTGAAGCGGCAGCAAAACGACTGAAAGAATATGCAAAAAAGAATGGTCTGAGGTATGTCACCACGAAATTACTGTCGTACGCCGACCTGCAATCCGAAGACTATCCGATTGGCAATTCCGTCGAACCTGTGGACAATCCGTTTGATACGCGGGTCTCTGCAACCGTCTCTGATCAAATCTTTCGATCGGAATCGCTGCAATTGTATGCGTCCGAGATATCGCACGACCGGTTCGGCACGGATAACCGATTTGTGTGGTGGGTCATCAATGACAAGAAGGAACACGAGCCAACCTTCGACGAGGCCGGAGTCAGCGAGCAGGTATTGGAACAATGGAAGACCTTTCATGGCCGGCCAAAGGCCGAAGAGCGCGCGAAGGAATTGGCCAAGCGAATCCGAGATGCTCAGGAAGAGAAAAAAAACATGTCCGACGCATTGGCCGACCAGACGGTGACCGGCCGCGAAGATGCTCTGCCTTTGAGCGTATTAGCGACACCTCTGTTTTCATGGCACACGCCCACATCGCCGTCGATTCCTCGACTGAATCCGTTGCAACAACCCAATGAATCGTCGATCCGGCTGTCGACAATTCCCGGTATCGAAAAGGTCGGCAACCGGTTTATGGAATCCGTTTACAAACTGAGTGTTGACGACGTCGACGTGATTCCCAACAAGGACCTGTCAGCTTATTACGTTGTCCGGTTGATGGAACGCGACCCTGGCAACGATGCGATGAAACGAGCGCTGCAAACCAAATTCCTGAACGGAAACGGCTTTTCATCGCCACCAAACAGAGAGCTTGCAAGCATCAGCCGTCGCCTGGCCTTCGGCGATTGGTATCAAGATTTCCAACAGAAATACGACATCCGCTGGAATAGTAAGTACGACAATTAGTGCGTCGTAACTGGACAACATCCAACAGGGCAACTACTTTTTTTCGTAATGACTTACGGTCAAATATGAGTGGCCGAATTCGGCGATCACACCACAATTTCACACCACAATTTGCCGATTTGCCTTAAGCCGTTGGCCCCACAATGTCTGCCTGAAACAGGGGGAACTTTATGTCGCCGGCGCGTTGCCCGGCCGTTTGATTGATTTCGCGGGAATGCTCCGCCTGCCGCGATATCGCGGCACTGCAAACATTCAATGTTTGTACTCTGTGCGGGAAACGTTTGGCCAATGTCTTCTTTCGCTCCACGAAAGAGCGCCTTTGGTTGCGGCCCAAGGCCACGCTGCATAAAACTAACAGGCTATTGAGAATCCCCGCCGGAATGGCGGGGCTGAGAGTCGCCTTTCGCTCCGCGAAAGTAGCGCCTCTTTCGCGGAACAGCGAAAGCCGACAAATCCAGTTTTGAAGCTGATCTACTTGCAATCACGAGGAATCGATGAGCGACAACGACAACGACAAAGACTCCAGTGGCAAATCTGGAAGCGGGACGATGGTTGAAGCGATTGGCCTGAGCAAATTTTACGGCCCGTTCGCCGCAACACAAAACGTCACGTTTTCGGTGCCTCGCGGCCAAGTCGCCGCTTTTTTGGGACCCAACGGAGCCGGAAAATCCACAACGATGAAAATGCTGACGGGCTACCTGGCTCCCAGCGAGGGTGGAGTGAAGATTGGCGGTCACGACCTTGCGACCGATCGCATCGAGGCCAGCAAACTGATCGGCTACCTGCCCGAAAATGGGCCGATGTATCTCGAAATGACACCCAAGAGCGTCTTGCGATATTTTGGCCAGGCCCGCGGGCTGTCTGGTGGCCGGTTGACTGAACGGCTCGATTACGTGGCCGAGAAGTGCGCACTCGGATCCGTGTGGGGCAAACCCATCGGTAAGCTGTCACGCGGTTTCCGCCAGCGAGTCGGCATGGCGCAGGCTCTGCTGCATGACCCGGACGTATTGATTTTGGACGAACCCACCAGCGGACTCGACCCGAATCAGGTTCATCATGTGCGTGAATTGATCACGAGCCTGGGAAAGACCAAAACGATCTTGCTGTCGACGCACATTCTGCGTGAGGTGCAAGCGATCTGCGAACGAGTGCTGCTAATCAACGACGGCAGAATCGTACTTGACGGATCGGTTGACGATCTGGAAGGCAGCCAACATGACATGGAAGCACGGTTTCGGGAACTGACAACGAGTGACACGAATTGAATGAGCGTAACGCCTGCCGAGGTCTCACGATTTTCCGATTCGCGTTCCGTCATTGAAACACAATCAAACACATT
>CAUZVF010000149.1:0-8433 GCA_963582955.1 Planctomycetota bacterium | reverse complement strand
CCGGGTCGTTCGTGGCTCAGTTGGCACGTCGCGGCAAAGGAGTTTCCAGCGAAATCCGGCGCATACCCGATGACTTTCCATACGCGTTTATCGGTTCGGCCAAGACGCGTTTCGGCGGCGGAGACGGCAAGGTGGCTGCGTTTCGATTGGACGACGGCACCAAAGTCTGGTCGGCCGATGTGGACGGCAAAGCGTACTCGATGGCGATCGCTCAAGGCTGTCTTTATGTGAGTACCGACAAAGGCAAGATCTACTGCTTTGCCCATAGCGACGAGGATTGGGTCTTCATCGAAGAGATTCAGGACATTGGATTCCCGTTTGTTGATTCGGAAACGAAGCGAACGACGATCGCGTCGGCGCGCGGAATCCTTAAACGATCCGGAATTAAACAAGGATACTGTTTGGTTGTTGGCAGCGGTGACGGCGGACTTGCTTACGAGTTGGCTCGGCAGAGTGAATTGCGGGTCATCGGTCTCGAATTCGACCCGAATCAAGTGGCCGCATCCCGCCGTGCTCTTTCCCAGCCAGGATTGTATGGACGAGTCTCGATTCATCAGCACATCGACGACGGCAAACTGCCCTACACCGACTACCTGTTTAATCTGATTGTTGACAATCGGGCGGACGCCGACGCACGGCAGAATGTGCCGAGAGCTGAGATTGAACGCGTTTTGCGACCACATGGTGGCGTGGCCGTCTTGGGACCCAATCAACAAGACCTTCATCTTCGTGGGCCGTTGCGGGGAATTGGCGAGTGGACTCACATGTACGCCGATGCCGCCAACACAGTTTGTAGTTCCGATGAACACGTTGGCGGAAGCATGGCGTTGCAATGGTTCGGTCCGCCGGGTCCGCAACGCATGCTCGACCGCCACCACCGCACGATCGCACCACTTTCCAAAGACGGCCGGCTGTTCATTCCGGGAAACGACCGAGTGACCGCGGCCGATGCGTATAACGGAACGGTGTTGTGGAGTGCCGAGATTCCGAATTCACGGCGCATCGGAGTTTTTCGTGATTGCAGCTACATGGTCGCGGGCGACGGTACGTTGTACGTCGCAACCGATGATACTTGCTGCGTCTTGGACGCCGAAACCGGCAAGCGGCTGACGACAATTCCCTTGCCGAAATCAGAAGACGGCCCGCCGCGGCACTGGGGATACCTGGCCAACGTCGATGATTTGTTGATTGGCACGGCCGTGAATCCCAAGGCCTCTCGTCGCGATCATAACCGGAAGGCAATTTCCGACACGTATTATGATTCCCGGCCACTGGTGTGCAGCGATTCTGTATTTGTTCTCGATCGAAAAACCGGGGAACCCATTTGGTCTTATCCGGCCGAAACGGGACTAATCATCAACCCGACGATCACGGTCGGCGGCGGCCTGATCTTTTTCGTCGAGAGCGCCAACAACAAGACATTGAAATCGCCGAATGGGCGGGCTCAACCATCGGATCTGCTCGCGCGCGGTTCGTACCTGGTGGCACTCGATATGCGTTCTGGCAGCATCGTTTGGAAAGAACCTCATGACTTCAGCGCAATCCAACACAACATCTATATCAGTTACGCCAAAGGCAAGCTGGTGGTTGTCGGATCCCGCAATGATGGAAACGACAGCAAGAAATCACGAGTGTGGTATGACGTGCACGCCTACAACGCCCGAAATGGTGAGCCAGTGTGGCACCAGACTCAAAAGCAGCCGACTGAAATTGGAGGCAGTCACGGCGAACAAGATCATCACCCCGTCATCGTTGGGGATCGGCTCTACTGCGAGCCATTCGGCTACGAACTACAAACAGGAAAACGGCTGAAGTGGAAATGGAGTCCTCGGCATCGGCGCGGCTGCGGGACGATTTCCGCGTCGGCCTCGACGTTCTTTTTCCGGCAGTCAAATCCAACGATGTTCGATCTCAAGACAAACAAGTATTCGAAAGTCACTTCGACGACGCGGCCCGGTTGCTGGATTAACATGATCCCAGCCGGCGGCCTGCTGCTGATCCCCGAAGCTAGCTCGGGCTGCACATGCAATTTTGCCGTTCAGACGTCGCTCGCATTCTTGCCGATTCGCCAGCGATCGGAAAAATAGGACATTCATTCCGTTACCATTGTGTGTTAGAATTCCTGAGAAGCTGTTTCAACGGTAAGAATTCAGTCAAGCAAATTTTGGCCCCAAACAGGAGCGTGATTGTGTCGCCACTCCGGGCAACGCCGTGACTGATTTTGGATTTTGGTAGCCGGATTCGCAAGAATTCGGGCATTGACCGTGGCTCACCTGAAGTCTTGCGACTCCGGCTACTATTAAATTCAGCGATTTTCCAAGGAAAAACTCCGTCACGGCGTTGCCCTCACGGGCTTTCCAAATAGTTTTGGGCCTAAATTCCTGGGGCTTACGCCTCAGGCTAATTGCTGCCGTCCCTCCGGGACTTGACTTCTCATGGTGCAATCAAAACTTTTTTTTCGGCCGAGTTACTTGACCGTACGATGATCGTGATTCCGCAAGGTGACAGTCACGAGTTTCGTTATCATGACCTGCACCTTGAATACAACCGCTTGCAGGAACAAATTGCGAAGACTGAGATTGCCAACATTATTCTGGACCTAAGCCGCATGAGGACACTAAGTTCCATCATGATTGCTACGTTGGCCCGATTGGCCGTACTCGCCGTGAAGGACGGAGGCAAGTGCATCGTTTGTGGTGCATCGAGCGAACTTCGCGAAGTGATCGACACTCATCAGTTGCTGCAATTCGGCGAGATGGTCGGGACCCGGGAAGACGCCTTGAAAGCAATCGAAGGCTAAGTAGCATCGAATCCTTCATGCAATGCGAACTGGTGTACTGGCAATTTGAGGCAGGGGCCGAGGGACGAGTCGTTAGCCGCTAGTGTGCAACGACTTGTGAAAAATGCTCTTGCGGAATTTTCGCCGGATCAGCTAAAAGACCCGTCCCTCGCGCACGCAAAGCGTGTTTGTTCTGAACCGTAAATCGGACTTTCGGCGCCGATAGGCGCTTGCAGCGTTCAGATCAATCAACCATCGGTTGCGCTCGCCCGGCGAGCGGCCACGTTTTGAGAAGTGAGACCAATCCCCGTATCAACCGATTGGCAAGGATGCCATGTCCCGCAAACAGTTGCAAACTGCCGTTCGCAGTGGTCTTCGTTACATAAGTAGTTGTTTGAACTCGCGTCAATTCGCGATGTTGGGCACGGGCGTGCTCGCGGGATTCTACTTCTTCGTATTTTTCACGCAGTTTATCATCACGTTCGGCATGTCGTTACCCGCCGTGTCGGGAGTTGCTGTCGTGATCGCGCTGGCCACGAGTGCGACACTGTTGACGGGCCGTCGGACGCTTCGGGTTCAGGCAACAACGAATTTGGGATCCACTCGCGGCGACGTGCTGACTCACTTTGCGCTGGCCGTTTGGGTTGTTGCATTTTCTTGGCTGCTACAATTCACAGCCTCAGTCATCGGGCGGATTCCGGCCGAGCTGCTTGCTAATCACCGTGCGCTGCAAACGGCCGTGTTTTTCGCCGCGGCATTCGTATTGCTGTTTCCGACGGTTGCTTGGATTTCTTCACTTCCCATCGCGCGGATTTGCCGTTGGCAACGTCGCGATCAGGTTGAATCACCGACGATTCGCATTTCGGATGTGATCGCGTCGTTCTTGTTGGGGATTGCTATCGGGTTGGTGCTGGCTGTTCAGGTCGTCGGCCCACAACTGGGTGTCCAATTCACGGGATTCGTTGCGGCAGTCGTCGGTATCTGCGCCGCCTTCCTGATCTTGTTGCGAACGACGATCGAATGCGGACACAACAATCGTCATGTGGCAGTTTCCCGGAACGAACCGTCTGATGGCGAGTTTCCGATGACGGACTCGCGGCAATCGAATTTCTCCCAAGCCACAACGATCACGGCTGTTGCATGCCTTGGGTTGTTATTCGCGGCCTTGGAACGGTTTGGCCAACAATTAATGCCCTCTTCGGGATGGATGATCGGAATCAAATGCGGAACGCTTCTGGCGGGCGTCGCGTTAGGGCTCTTGTATCGATCCCGGCAACAACTCAAATCACCAACGAACGCTGGCCGCCACGGCTCGCTGTTGAACCAACCCGGCCTATTTGTTGCGGTGTACTACGTTTTGTTGATTGCGGCGTTTCCGTTGATGGTTCACTGCGAACTGATAATCAAGTCTTACATCTCTGAACTCTGGTTGTTGGCGGCGGCACAAACCGCCATGAGCGCGGCGATCTGGTTGCCGTTGGGATTTATCGCCGGCCACTTGGCTTGGATTTCCAACGCTTCAGCCGGTTCAGAAGAAGTGAACCACACAGTCGTGAAACAGTCCGCGAGGGCCGGTGTGGTGCTTGGCCCCATTGCCGCCGTGTTGGGCTATTTAGCCGCACGTTGGTTCGTGTTGCCGACGTACGGCGTTTCCGTGTCGGTCGTGGCAACGGCGTGGGCAATTGCCGCGATCGCTCTGCTGACGTGCGTGCGAACGCAATCGTTTTGTTGGTCTCGAAAGCGATGGGCAACCGTGGCCGTCAGCGTCGGAATCCTCGCGGTGGCGCCAGTTTCGAGCAGACGTTACGATCCGGGACTTTCCGCGAAACTCTTGTTTGACACGAATGCATTTTTGGCGCATCGAAGTGGTACGGACTTCGATCTGATTCCACATATTGACGAGGGACGATGCGTTGCATTCCACGAAACCGACCGCGGCACGGCAACGTTTTTCCATTATCGCGGCTCACAAATCCAGATTCGAGAGTCTGGAACACCAAAAGGCATCCTTAGTTCCAACCCTCGTATTTGTCCGGAGTACGCAGCGGAGGTTGTTCACGCGGTCTTGCCGATGACTCTGGTGCAGTCTCCACGCCGAGTCCTTGTTTTGGGATTCGGCAGCGGAACGCCGTTGGCAACGTGTCTTGCCTTTCCCGTGCGGGAAGTGACTTGTATCGAACCCGACGCAAGGTTTCTGGACGCGGCACGCCAGGCGATTGCAACGCGGAACCGGCCGGATGTCTTCGCCGACCAACGCGTTACGTTTTTGAAAACAGACGCATCATTGACGTTGCGAACCCAGAGTGCCCAGTACGACGTCATCCTCGAGAATTCCGGAAGCCCGTCGTTAGCACATTCGGCGTGGTCGATGACCCAAGACTATTATCGCCAAGTCGCGGGTCGGCTGGCGGATAACGGTTTATTTTGTCAGCGATTCGATTTCGTCGATTACGGTCCCGATGCGATCAAGTGTGTCTTCAGAACATTGCAGAGTGTTTTTCCGCAAGTAATCGCCGTCGAGTCGGCTCCGGGATCGTTGGTGCTCTTGGCGTCGTTTTCCGAGCAGTCGCCGATCAACGACACCTTGGTGGCACGCTTGCAGATTCCCCACGTCCGCCATGCACTCAGTCAGGTTGGTTGGGATTGGGCGGTTGTCCTGAAACTGTCGGTCTGGCCTAACGCGGCGTTGGCCGAGATGGCAAAATCGGATCACAACGAAATCAACACCGCCAGCAACGGACTGTTGGCGATGCGGTTGCCGCTCGACATGATGCGTTGGGGTCCAAAATACCGCGACGCCCGCGAATTGCTCGATCCGCTCAGCCATCATGTCGTCCAACTATTGGGAGACGCCGCGACCGAACGGGAAGTCAAACGTCGCATCAAGGAATTGTCGCTGCAGCGTGAGCTGATGGCGCGACACCCCGACCAGTATTGGGCGTACCGAAAAAAGGCCAAACACCAAGTCTCGAAAAATCCACGTTCTCAGATTATCCATGTCAGCGGCAAGATGCCTCGCCGCGGGTTCCATCCCGAGGACAAGCGACGCATGGCCTATTTCAAAGCGTTGGGCGCGGCGAATGACGAACAACATCCGTCGCGCGATTCGCTCGACGAACTGGCGAGTTTCGAATTTCCTTACGACCCCATGATCAGTTTCTTCCTGCACGGAGAGTTTGCCGAGCTGTCGAAGCGGGCGGAAGATCGTGACGTGCGTACTGAACTCATTCATCGTTTGCACGCGATTCATTTTTCCTCGGTGACCGACCGATCGATTCGGAATGTGATCGACGCGTTGGAATTGCTGAACCAGCATCCCGAGGCGGCGACGGACGCCGCGAAACGTTGGGACCACATCAACGCGCTGTTGCAAACGATGAAAGTCCGCTGGCACCGCCGCATGAATGCCCATCAGGAATCATCGCGAATCGTCATGAACGATCTCGAAAAGAGCCTGTCAGTCGCCGACCGGTCGATCGAGTTGCTCGGTCAACTGGCCGAGCAAGCCGGCATCGGCACGGATGCGGCCAAGTTGCGACAACAGGTTCTTGAGCGGGAATTGTTGCGGCCACTTCGCACATTCCGCGGAAAAGTACTGCCGAAATACCAAAAAGCCGAAGAACGTCGGCGTGAGTTGGCTGATGAAACGCGGGCAGTACAGCCGATTTCCAACTAGATTCCGTACTTTTTCATCTTGTTGTACAGCGTGACGCGGCTGATGCCCAAGTTTTTTGCCGTTTTGGTCCGGCTAAAGTTGTTCTTGAACAGCGTCTGCTCGATGATTTCACGTTCGGTCAACGCCATTTGCTGATCCAACTTGTTCGATGCGTCGGAAATGGGTTGTGGCCGTGGAACGGCTGCCGTCGGGTCATTCATCGGTCCGGCGATCCCCGCCAAGACATGGTCGGGCAGGTGCTCGGCCGTCAATTGTCCGTCTCGGCAGAAGATGACGGCCCGCTGGATCACGTTTTCCAACTCGCGCACGTTTCCGTGCCATGTGAAGTTATAGAGAGCCGTCATTAAGCTCTCGTCAATGTGATTGATTGCGATCTTGTGCTTCTCAGCGGCTTGCTTGATGAATTTCTTCGAAAGAACTGGGATGTCGCATTTCCGATCGCGGAGTGGTGGAATCTCGAACTTCAACTGATTCAATCGATAGTACAGATCGGGCCGGAACTTGCCCTGCTCGACAAGCGGCTGCAATGGCAGGTTGCTGGCGACCACCAGTCGGGCCTGTGATTTGTATGTCGTATTTGATCCAACGGGCTCGAATTCGCCAGTCTCGATGACGCGCAACAGCTTCACCTGTTGTTCAAGACCGAGGACATCGATTTCGTCGAGCAGGATTGTTCCGCGTCCGGCGGCGAGGAACTTGCCTTCCTTATCGGCGTGGGCACTCGTAAACGCACCTTTGACGTGGCCGAACATTTCACTTTCGATCAAGTCGCTGGGCAACGCACCACACGCGACTGGCAAGAATGGATCGTTCCGCCGCGGTGAGACCTGGTGAATCAGCGACGACAGAAACGTCTTCCCTGATCCCGTCTCGCCGATCAGTAGCGTTGTCACATCGTGTTGCGCGGCAACTTCCAGTTCGTCGAGCATTTTCTTCAATCGGGGCGAGTTGGTGTGGAACGCCCGGCTGATTCCGTGAGGGTTGTCATCGTTCTCTGCCTCGGCGGATTCGCTTGCGTCCGCGGATCCCAACTCGGCAGCTCGGCCAGCAACGCCGATCCGGTCTTCCAACCACTCGGCAATCATTCCGATATCAACATTCCCGCGGACGTGATGCATTCGAGTGCAGGCGGCAACTCGTTCCAACGGTTCCGGACACTCTTCGTCGGTCAACAGGACGATTTCAAGATCCGGCAAGTGCGCCTGTAGGTTTTCCAGCAATTCAGCTTGCGCATGTCCGCCGTCGGAAATCCGTTGCAGGTCGACAAGCAACGCTCTCGCGTCTTTCTCGACAGCGACTTGTTCGACACTCGTCAATTTATCGCATGTGTAGAAGTCGAAGCTGCTATCGAGCCGGGCCGGCAGATCGGATGTGAAGAAGGGGTTCTGGCTGAGTACGACGCCATTGGATTTTGCCATTGCAGTCGCTTTCGTAGGAAACACAAGAGGTGAGATGCCAAGAGAAGTGTGTCAGGTTCTTAAACAAACGAAGTGCCAATTCGTAAAGAAACCGAAACGAGCAAGCGAACGAATTGCGCAAACCTGTTAACACACGGGCAATACCGTGTTTGTCCGGCTGAACTGGGCCTCGAATTCCAATCCCGACTGAACGCCGCGTGTTGCAACTCGTCAACATCGGCGTTCAGAAACGTTGACGATCGGCAACTGTCGACAAGTCGAAACATCGACAAGCACGCGATCAGCCGCCGGGCGCTCACGCAATAGCACTTGCTTTACGTGCGGCATTTGGCGAACGGGTCCGCCGGGGCCAGGAACCTCACGGTTCCCGTTAGCCTCGCGTTTCTTGGGCTCATGCAATTCTCGCCCGTCACGATTCGTTTAGCGATCGCGTTAGAAACTCGAACGACTCCCGCATCACTTCTGGTGCCATGTGGCAGTGCCGGCTCAATTCGACGTTGACGCATCCGGAATAACCGATTTCGTTCAGGGTCGACAAGACGAGTTCGAATTCGATCTCT
>CAUZVF010000148.1:0-8473 GCA_963582955.1 Planctomycetota bacterium | reverse complement strand
TCCAGATATCGCTCCATCATCGGAGTTTGCTTCTTGCCAGATTCCGCCATCTCTGTCGCATTCGATCTATGTTGTGTCGCCTTTCGCTCCGCGAAAGTGGCGTTACTTTCGCGGAGCGAAAGGCGACTTTGGTTGCGGCCTGCGGCCACGTTAGGGCGTGGGAAATAGCATACTAACGCTGGTGCGGTCGTGAATCGAGCGAATTGCTTTGGCGAACAGCGGTGCGACCGTAACCACGGAAATATTGGGCGGCAGCGCCTCGACGGCGGGCTCGATCGTATCCGTGATAAACATCTGCTTGATGGGACTGGCACCAATTCGCGGCGCTGCTCCTTTCGACAACACGCCGTGGCTGACGGCGGCGTAGATATCCTTCGCGCCGCGTTCCTTCAGCACTTCGGCCATCGTGATCAACGAACGACCCGTAATCGTAAAGTCGTCGACCAACAAGACATTCCGGTTTTTGACCTTGCCGATGACTTCCAGCACCTTGACCGTTTCCGTGTGGTCGGTTCGCGTCTTATTGCCGATCACCACGGGAACACCGAACAAGCTGGCGAATTCCGAGGCTTCCTTGGCAAATCCCACGTCGGGACTACAGACGACGAGATCGGGAATATCCAGCGAACGAATGTGTTCGGCCAGCACGTTGCGTCCGTACAAATGATCGACGGGAATGCGAAAGAATCCCTGAATCTGTGGGCTGTGCAGGTCCATCGTCAGGACTCGGTCGGCACCCGCCGCTTCGATGGCGTCGGCACACACTCGGGCGCGAATCGACACACGCGGCTCGTCCTTCTTGTCACCCTTGGCATAGCTGAAAAATGGAATCACGGCCGTCACGTTTTGTGCACTGGCTCGTTTCAGAGCATCGATCCAAAACAGCAACTCGACGAAGTTGTCGTTGACGGGATAATGAACGCCCTGAATCACGTACACGTCGCGGCCGCGGACATTTTCCTTGATGCGGACGAACACGTTGCCTTCGCTGAAGACGTGTGCTTTGCCGGGAATTAACTCAACGTCCAGGCTGTTGGCAATCGCCTGCGCCAAAACCGGATTCCCCGATCCCGGCAACACGGCAAGATCGCCTTGCGGTGCCTGAAATGGTTGAGGTCGCGGGCCAGCATCAGGAACGGGTCCCGATCGATCCGAAGCCATCTGTTGCAGTTCCTTGTTCTTTGTCAGGATCTATTCTGGTTGTTGATCGGCTTGGGCGGACATCGTCCCATGACCGCGAGCGCGGCTAAGCATCGTTTGATGCGACGCGCCCGCTGACCAACCTACGGCCGGTGTCCGCTCGCGGTTCAACGGTCGAAATTCATCATACTGACGGCCATTCAGCTCCGAAAGCCCGGCAATCCTGAATTGGGCCGTGTATAGTGGCTCTTGTTATGAACGGCCCAATTAACGTGTACATGTTGCCCACAATGCTTGTCCACGACGAATTACACGGCGGCATCGCAGTTGTCATTGATGTGCTGCGAGCGTCCACGACAATCTGTCACGCACTGGCGGCCGGAGCCAAAGCGATCGTCCCGTTTGAAGATGTCGACGCGGCCCGAAGATTCCGTATCGAATCGGGCGGGCAGGATGTGTTGCTAGGAGGTGAACGATTCGGCATGCGGATCGAGGGATTCGACCTCGACAATTCGCCCGCGTCTTACACAACGCCGGTCGTTGCCGGCAAGACGATCGCCTTGACGACCACCAACGGCACGCGGGCTCTGCAGCGTTGTCGGAATGCCGAGCGGATCATCATCGGCACGTTCGCAAATCTGAATTCGGTCATTCCTCTCTTGCGATCGACCGATCTTCCGATTCATCTCGTTTGCGCGGGTACGGATGGAGCAATCACGTCGGAAGACTGCTTGTTCGCCGGCGCGATCGTGCTGGGTCTGGAAGAATTTTCGAATACACCCGTTGCATTGAATGACCAAGCCCGCATCGCGCGCGACTTCTTTTCCGTTCATCGATCAGATCAGAAGTCGTTCTTGGCCGAGATGAGATCCAGCGCTGGGGGGCGGAATCTGGTTGCGTTGGGTTTCGATTCCGATATCGAATTTGCATCGCAATGGGATTCGGTCGAATTGGTGCCGGAGTACTTCGTTGAGTTCGAACAGATTACGACGGCCTCGCATTTGGAATACGTGATTACCAGATACTTGAGTCCGCCGGCATGACAAATGACACGGCACACTCATGCGGCCGTTTTGTCTTGTCCGCCACGGCCCGCGAGGAGTGCTCGAATTGGTCACTCGAACCGGACATTTCAAAATGGCCGTGCCATCCTTCATCCCATCGAACGTGATGGCTAGGATGGCTTGCTGCAAAGAATTCCTTACCTTCCAAAGTTCGCCGATTACAGGGAGTCTCATCAATGTTGTGCAACTCATTGCGTTATGTGTGTGCCGGTGTGTTCGTGGTCTTGAGTCTGGGTTTCTCTCAATTGGCCATCACGGCCGACGAGAAGCCGGCACCGATTGGTTACACGGATACTCCGTTGGTTCCCGGTCAAAAGTGGCGAGTTCACGATGCCAGCCGGCCGGAACCCTACGGCGTGATTGCGGGAACGGAAGGCAATCAGTGCCGCCCTGGACGTCCGCCGTCTGATGCCATTGTTCTGTTTGATGGGACCGATTTGTCGAAATGGGCCGGCAGCGATGGCAAAGCCGCGAAATGGAAAGTCGAAAACGGATACATGGAAGTCGTGGCCAAAACCGGTGCGATCAAAACGAAGCAAGGATTCGGCAGTTGCCAATTGCACGTCGAATTCGCAACACCAGCAAGAGTCGAAGGCGACAGCCAGCATCGCGGAAACAGCGGTGTGTTCCTGATGGATAGCTACGAAATTCAAATACTCGATTCGTATCACAACCGGACCTACTCCGACGGCCAAGCGGCCGCCATTTATGGGCAATATCCGCCGTTGGTCAACTCGTCCCGCGCTCCCGGAAAATGGCAGACTTACGACATCATTTTCGAGGCTCCTAAATTCGATGGCGACAAAGTCGTCAAGCCGGCTTATGTCACGATCCTGCATAACGGCGTGCTGGTGCATCACCACGCGAAGATCTTGGGACACGTCGTCCACGCCGATGCTCCTAAGTACGTTCCGCATCCGGAGAAAGCTCCGATCTCGCTGCAAGATCACGGCAACCCGATGCGATTCCGTAACATCTGGATTCGTCCGCTGCGCGGCTACGACGAACGAGTCGGTGAGTGATGGCGGAAGTGCTCTGAAGTACGCAATTTACCGAATCGATACGAACCGAGGTTCCAGCGTCAAGACGGCGGGGTCGAACATCGAAAACGCAGCTTGATTTCATGCCTCATGCGAGAGAAACTGGGTCAAGCAACACATTTTAGTCGATTCTTATCGGAGTCACCGATATGACGTCACGAATGACGGGCAACGAAATTCTCGACACGGTTTTCCTGGAAGTCCGAGCCAAACTGTTGGAAGTCGGTGCCTCGTTGGACCGCGTCGCGCGGGCCGATGAAGGCGGCACGCTCGAGAACGACTCGCGGCTCGAAAAGATTCGCGCGAGTCTGCGGATTCTCGGCGATGATGGCTTCGACCGTGCCGAGCAGATTCAACGGTTATTCAGCGACGATTACATTCCCGGTTGGAATAAGGAGTGAAGCGGTCAGCAATCAGAAATCGCGGTCAGCTCGAATCCGTCAAAGCTGACTGCTGCCAAAAAGCTGATCGCTCCAAAAAGAAGGTACCGCCATGTATTTCATTGACCCTCACGTCCACATGATCTCTCGCGTGACCGACGATTACGAGCGGATGGCGCGCATGGGCTGCGTGGCGGTCAGTGAACCGGCGTTTTGGGCGGGATTTGACCGCGGCAGTGTCGACGGCTTTCGCGACTACTTTCGCCAGTTGACCGAGTTCGAGCCGACTCGCGCCGGATGGTCGGGAATCCAGCATTTCACATGGATGTGCATCAACGCCAAAGAAGCTGAAAACGTTTCGCTGTCACGCGAAGTGATCGCCATGATCCCCGAGTTTCTCGACAAACCCGGCGTGCTGGGCATTGGCGAAATCGGGCTCAACAAGAACACTAAAAACGAATCGACAATCTTTCGCGAACATGTCGAACTGGCGATGAAGACGAATGAGTTGATCCTTATTCATACTCCGCATTTGCAGGACAAGTACAAAGGCACGCGGATGATCGTCGACATGCTTTTGGAAGACGACCGAGTCGACCCCGAACGCGTGCTGATCGACCATGTCGAAGAACACACAGTCGCCGTCGCCAAAGAAGACGGATTCTGGTGTGCGATGACGCTTTATCCGATCACCAAGTGTACGCCGTCGCGTGCCGCCGACATCATCGAGACCTACGGCGACGACCGCATCATGGTCAACTCGGCCGGTGACTGGGGTCCGTCGAATCCGCTGGCCGTCCCCGACTTCATCCAAGAAATGCGCCGCCGCGGCCACTCGGAAACGAAGATCAAGAAAATCGTCTACGACAACCCGCTGGAATTCTTCAGCCAATCACGCAACTTCAAGTTCACTCCGCCTGATACTCTTCAAGAAGAGCAGGAAGTCCATGTGGATTAACTGTAGTTCAGTATCGGCTTGCAATGCCTAAGAAGTTGGTCGTCATCAATGTTGTCGGCCTGACTTATGACATGATTGGGCCAAACACGCCCAACATTCAGGCCTTGGCCGACGATGGTTTTGCTCGGCCGATGGGAACAGTCCTGCCCGCCGTCACGTGTTCGGCACAATCCACCATTCTGACAGGCCAACTGCCGCTTGATCACGGGGTCGTTGGCAATGGCTGGTACTTTCGTGATCTTGCCGACGTGTTGTTCTGGCGGCAGTCGAATCGGCTGGTGCAGGGTGAGCGGATTTACGACGTAGGACGCCAACGGGATCCGAGTTACACAACCGCCAAGATGTTCTGGTGGTTCAACATGTACGCCAACGTCGACTGGTCGGTGACTCCGCGGCCCAGTTACCCGGCCGATGGACGCAAGGTTTTCGATTCCTACAGTCATCCCGCCGACTTGAAGGCCCGGCTGCAGCAACAGTTGGGAACTTTTCCACTGCTGCGATTCTGGGGTCCTGGAGCTGACATCAGCAGTTCGCGTTGGATCGCCGACGCCAGTCTGCGGGTGATGTCGGAATTTGATCCGACGTTGACGCTCGTCTATCTCCCGCATCTCGACTACAACATGCAACGGTTTGGTACGCAGTTTTCGTCACTCGCCAGCGATTTGTCGGAAGTCGATGCCGAAGCCGGCAAGCTGATCGACGCCGCACGGCAACGCGGGGCCGAGGTCATTGTCTTGTCCGAATACGCGATCACCAACGTGAAGCAGCCCGTGCATGTGAATCGAGTTCTCCGCGAACACGGTTACCTGCAAGTCCGCACGGAACCGCTGGGTTGGGAGACGCTGGATTGCGGAGCGTCCCGTGCGTTTGCCGTCGCCGACCATCAGGTGGCGCACGTGTACGTGAAGAATCCCGCCGACATTCCGCCGGTCGCCGAGCGACTCGCCAAGACCGACGGCGTCGATCAGGTTCTTAATCGCGGCCAGCAAGCGGAATTCGGAATTGATCACGAACGATCCGGAGACCTCGTCATCATCTCGGCGCCGGACGCGTGGTTCACGTATTACTTTTGGCTCAACGACAAAGCGGCTCCCGATTACGCACGGACGGTCGACATCCACCGCAAACCGGGCTACGACCCCGTCGAACTGTTCGTCGATCCGAAACTCAAGTTTCCCAAATTGCGAATCGCCCGCCGGCTTGCTCAGAAGTTGATGGGCTTTCGATATTACATGGACGTCATAGGCCTCGACGCATCAATCGTCAAAGGCAGCCACGGCCGATTGCCGACGATGGGCCATGAAAACTCCGAAGGTCCCGTCTTCGTGTGCTCGTCAAAACAAATCGAACGCGACGAGATCCCAATGACGGCGATCAAGGACCTTATGCTCAGTCTGCAATTCTGTCGCTGAGCACTTGGGTACCACGCGTTGCCGTCCAGGCAAGGCGTGTGCCGCAGGCACCGGAAACCGCTCTGGCGGCCGCGATTAAGCGTCGATTTCGGGATTGATTGCCCGTCCGGCGGTTTCCAGCGGCTGCGCCGCACGGCTTGTGCCAAGCCGTGGTACGCCAATATTGAAACGTTGCTCAGTTAACGTTAATCGGCGAGTCGGCGAACAAACTCGTCATGCTCGTCCAAAGCAAGTCCCGATTGAAGCACATCGAGCACGCGTTGGCCGTCCAATTTCAATAGCGCTTCCGGGTCGAGCCATAAACCGGGGAACTCTTTCGACTGGAATATCCCATCCTGGGACGGCGCCGCGTCTTCGAATTTCCCGTTTTGGTTGATGAACCAGACAACGGATGACTGGCGCAGCGCAACAACCAGGTACTCCTTCACGCCGGCCGTTTCGTAATCGTGCTTCTTGCCGTGAAGGTCGTAGGAATCCGTCGATGACGCGACCTCGGCGGCAAATTCCGGAGCTCCTTCCAAGTAATCGTCCTCGGTAAACCGCATCTGTCCGCCTTTTTCCGGAACGACAATCAGGCATGCGTCGGGTTGAGGTTCACTGTCGTTGCCCAGGATGGTCGTCGTATTGTCATACGATTCAACTCCCGGTGTCGCGACCTCGTAGGCGGATAGCCAGTGCATCAATAACCGATGCACACGTCCGTGCGGACGTTTCATCGCGGCAGGCATGAACACGATCCCCCCTACGAGTTCCGCTTTGATTTCTTCCGGCATTGCTCGATACCGCTCGTGAAATGTTTCTTGATCCAAGCAGTCGCCCGGTTCCAACGCGGGCAGAATGCCTCGTTTGGGTCCGACAATACGATCGGTGGCTGTTGACATTGGATTTACTTTCAGGCTGAAATCAATCGCTGCTCGATCGTACCACGAAATGTATCACTTACCAAGATTCCTTTAGGCGAGCGGCAGATGAGAACGTACCCGTACGAAACCGTGGGCTAGCGCCCGGCGGCTCATTTTATCAGCCGGCACGCGCTAGCGTCCGGTGCCTTCTAGTAAACTCCCACCTATCGCTCGCATGCGCGTCGCGACGGCCACCGACGGCCACGCGAAGATGGACGATTACTGAAACGTACTGTTAAGATGCCAGTGTTCCCGCATGACCAATTTAATTTCAGATTCGGTTCCGAAAGCGATGCGTGTTACCGTCATCACCGCAATTCTCCTGTTGTTCATCCCTTGCGGCCTCATTGTCGCGAACGACGAGTCGAAGCCGCGCTCTTTGGAAGAATCCGATCAGTCAATCAGTGACGAAGACCGGACTCACTGGTCGTATCTCCCGGTTCAACGTCCCAAACTTCCAAATGTGAAGAACAAGTCGTGGGTCCGCAATCCCATCGACCGATTTGTTTTGTCGCGGCTGGAGGCAAAGGGGTGGACTCCCGCGCCGGTACTTTCGCGACGAGCCGTTCTGCGGCGGGCTCACTTGGACTTGATCGGTTTTCCTCCAAACTTGGACGAGCAGCAACAATTCGTCGACGACACATCGCCAGACGCGTTCGAAAAGGTCGTCGACAGTTTGCTCAGCCGCCCGACATACGGAGAACGTTGGGGCCGGCACTGGCTCGATCTGGTGCGATACGCTGAAACGAACGGCTACGAACGTGACGGCATGAAACCGCACGTTTGGCGGTATCGAGACTACGTGATTCGGGCGTTCAATGACGACCGTCCCTATGATCGATTCGTACTGGAACAACTCGCCGGTGACGAACTACCAGATCGCAGTACGCGATCCGTCATCGCGACGGGATTCTATCGGTTGGGACCGTGGGATGACGAACCGGCCGACCCGAAACAAGACCGCACCGATCAACTGGACGACATGATTCGAACGACATCGCAAACATTTCTCGGACTCACGCTAGGCTGTGCAAGATGCCACGACCACAAGTTCGATGCGATCACAACGCATGATTACTACCGCATGTACGCGATCTTCGATCCGCTGAAGCGTGTGCAGAGCGGTCGCGGTGACCTCGACGCTCCAGCCGGCTCACACCAGCAAACAGCAGCCGAGACGGAACGAGATCAAAGGATCGGTGAACTCAACGGCCAAATCGCGAAACTCCGCAATTCCTATCGTACCGAGTTTCTGAATTCCGGTCGCAGCAAGCTGAGCAAACAAGTCGTCGCCGCTTTTTTGACAGCGGCGGATAAGCAAACCGGCGAGCAAATGAATCTCGTCAAGAAACATGCGGTGCAATTAGACAAAGAGATCAACACTGCATTGCCGACGGACACTCGCACCGCGATTTCAATTCGTCAGGAACAGATCGCCCAGTTGAGACGCCAGACGCCCGACTTACCGCGCGGCTATTTCATGCGAGAAGACTCACCAAAGCCGCCGGTCACGCATCTATTGCTTCGAGGCCGGGCGACTCAACTTGGTCCCGTTGTTCAGCCGGGGATGTTGGCCG
>CAUZVF010000147.1:0-8477 GCA_963582955.1 Planctomycetota bacterium | reverse complement strand
ATGCGCGCGATCGACGGATGCGGCGTTTTCAGCTCCAGGTTGCATCCATACGTTTTCAATTCCCAATTGGCCAGCCGACTCGATGATCTGCTCGGTCACGTGTGGCGGCGTGATGATCGATATCCCATGCACGGCTTCGGGCAGTGACTGCAAGTCAGCATACGCCATGAGCGATTCGACTTCGTCCGCGTTCGGGTTGATGGGAAACACAGCCCGGTTGTTTTGCAGATAGGAACGCAGCACGCGGTTTCCATACTTATTGCGATCACGCGACGCTCCGACAACCGCGTGAGGCCCACCGTCCAGAAAGTGGTTAATTCTGTCCTGCAAGTTCAAGGATCATTCCTTCGGGTGGAGTCAAATCGAAGAATCGAAAAACTGACACGTCCTGGTGTTGTGGCAGTGGCACCAACAATGGTTTCCGCGAATTGTATCGGCCCGTTCGGACGATTTCAGTGCGATCCAATACCGTTTTGGTTTGTATCGAAGGGTAGTAACACCTTTTCGCATCGTATCAGAACGAATTTGCGGTCAACCATCAGTTCGGTCGGTCATAGTCGCGTGTTCGAGAATATGATTGCAGAGCCGCGTTTTGTCCTGAAATGTGGTGCGTCCAATTTGTCTTGTCCGTACGGGGCCGCGAAAAAACGTGAATTCGCAGCTTGAAACGGACAGCCAAAAATGGCTGAGCCGTATCCACAACAACAGAAGTGCGACCGATGTTTGTTAACACGATTCACGGAACAGTTTGGAATTCCCTGGCTTCCTCACGCCGCCGTCGCACAATTTTTGGATTGTTGTGCCGCAAGAACGAGAACGTGAATGTCGACAACGATTGTCACAGCAATGAATCGGAATCGGTGGCTCGGGAAGCTAACAATCACAAGACCGGTTCCAGCCCGGCCAATCTCATCTTTGTGCGAGCCGACAGGCCGGCCGATTGCCAAGCCGCCCATCAGATGTCTTTCGAAGCGACAACCGCCGAGGAATCTCAGGTCGTCGAGTTGGCCGATGCAACACGCAACGTAGAGACCATCGCCCGCACGCTTGCGGAAGCGAAATCACGGGGAATCTACTCGATTCTATTTGTTGCCGACGGGCAAGTTCAGAGAATGCAGATCGGCGACGGTTACTCGGAACTGGAACACACGATGGCATTCGTCAATAAGCATTTCGGCCAATCGACGATTGCCGCGCCTGCATGATTGCGATCCATCGAATCCGCAATCGTCTATGCCGCTCGCGGTTAAAAATGACACATTTTCTCGTTTAACGGGGAGCCGCAGGCGACGGTTTTTCCGTAAGAAACTGTCGCCTGCGGCTTACCGTTAAACGAACGATTCGTAACTATTCGAACGATATCGGCACGTTACAAGTGTCGCGTCCATTCGTCGCGAAGCCGGGCCGCGGCGAGTTCGATTGAGAATTCCGATTCAATCCGCCTGCGTGCGTTCTTGGCAAGTGAATCGCGTTGATTGGCATCGTTGTAAAGTTCTACGATTGCATCGGCGAGTTCACTGTGAGATTGCGGAGGAATCAATCGGGCCGAGCAGTCATCGGGAAAGATCTCTTCGGTGCCGCCAACTTTCGTGGCAATGATGGGAACTCCGGACGCTCCCGCTTCCAACAGGACTCGGCCGAGCGGTTCTTGCTTTGCGGGATGGACCAGCAAATCGATTTCATTCAATACGTTGGCAACATCGTTACGATAGCCCAGCCGATGCAACCGTGCGGACAACCCGGCTTCCTCGAAACGTTTCCGGATGCTGGATTCGTATTCGACCGCCTCGTCTTTTTGTGAGTAGCGTTCGCCAATCAGCAGGAAATGGATCGACGCGTACTGATCACCGATCACCGCAGCAGCCTCGGCTAACGTGTCGAGCCCTTTTCGCATTCCGATCTGACCGATCGTCGCGATCAGAAACGCATCGTCGGGTAAATCAAGTTCGCGTTTCAATTGCCCGGTTAACAGTCGCGGTCGAAACTTCTTGCAGTCGACTCCGTTGTAAACGACTGCTGTTTTATCTTCGCTTAGCCCTTGGCCGATGTGAAACGACTTCGTGGCCTGCGAAACCGCGATCAACGAGTCGTTCTGGTTCAACTTCGTGATTGCCGAGTTACTGAGTCCGACAATATCACGCAGATGACTGAGGCATGGCACGTTTATTTGACCGGCAACCGATCCGAGCAAAACACTCATCGAAAGGCTGTTAGCGTGAACCAAATCAGGATCAGCCTGCTGAATGGCACTCAGTAACCGTTCGTCAGCATCCGGCAGTCGCGTTTTTTCGCGAATCCTTAGCGGAATCATTTCAACTCCGCGACCGCGAACGGCGTCGGCGAGTTGGCCCGTCTCGGGAGCAAGAATCACGAACTCGCATTGATCCCCGTCCCCGTTCGGTCGAATACCGCGCAATTCGTCAATCACCGCGAGCATCGAGCGCTCGCCGCCGTTCAGCGTGTCGAACTCGAAGACGATGGTAATACGTTTCACATCAGTAGCGAGCCAAGTCGGCTGCTTCCTGTTTCAAGTTCAATTCCGCAACGAATTGCTGGGCTCCGGTAACCATCATTTTCAATTCGCTGGCGATCGCGATGAATTGCCAGCCTTCACTAATTCGTTGTTTGACTTGTTCGGGCGTTTGTTGATGCAATCCGACAGGAGTGCCGACTTTCTTGCCCGTTTCAAGAACACGCTGCAGCATGGCTTCCAACGCATCGGGACTCGGATCAATTCCGTCAGGCGTCCGCATTTGGGCGGTTAGGTCGTTCGGCCCCACAAAAATCGCATCGACGCCGGGCAAGCTGTAAATCGCCTCGGCATTATCAACTCCTTCCGGAGATTCCGTTTGCAGGACGACCAGCACGTTGTCGTTGGCATTCTTGTAATAGTCTCCCGCATTCGTGTCAAAATTCAGCGCGTGTAATGCTCCGCCCAGCGATCGGTTGCCTTCGGGCGGATACTTAGCCGCCGCGATCGCTGTTTTGGCTTGTTCCACCGTGTTGACCATCGGGACGACAATTCCGTGTGCTCCGGAATCGAGGACGCGCTTGATGTGATCGTGATCGCCGCGTGGAACGCGAACGAGCGGAACGCAGCCGGCATCGGCAATGCATCCGAATAACAACGCCGCCTCGCTCCAGTCAATCGGCGAATGTTCCATGTCGACCGTCAGCCACGGAAAACCAACTCGCGCCATCAAGCGGGTTGCGAACACATTGCCGAACGACAGCCATGTGCCAACCTGCGGTTTTCCTGCTTTCAACGCTACCTTAACGGGATTCGCTTTCATGCTGTTGCCAATCTTTAGGTGAGTGCCATCGATTCCAGTGAAATTCAACCTACGATTCTGCCATCCGCCGCCACAACGTCAACCGAGGCAGAAAATCAATTCCCAATCGACTTACTCATACCGATCGCGAATTTCGGTCTTGCCCCGCCATCTCTACTGTGTGATCCTCAAGATCTGACCGTGCAGAGTATAATATTCCACTTTGATCAATTCCGGTGACTCGAGAATTACAGAGCATGTCTGACTTTGAAACAGTGGCCAATGTTGGCGACATTCCTGAAGGAGAAGGCCGCTCGTACGCCGTCAACGGCCGGATGGTCGGAATCTTCAATATCGATGGAGAATACTCCGCGATCAACGACACGTGCCCTCACATGGGAGCATCTCTGGCCAGCGGACACGTCGAGGGATCGGCCGTCACATGTCCGTGGCACGCTTGGCGATTCTGTGTCAAGGAGGGAACATGGTTAGACAATCCCAACGCCAAAGTCAAAACCGATAAGTACGAGGTCCGTTTGGAAGGCACCCACATTCAGGTCAAGGTTCCGGCGCCTCCACAACCGCCCAATCCGGGGGAAAGTTCGACGGATTCGTAATTGCAAACGTCGAGAAGTGCCGTACTCGACGAGTCCGCTTGCTTTGTGCGGCCTGGGAAGCGTCTACAATAGGGTTCACGTTTCCCCCTTTCTATTAAGATTCGGGCAAACCGTACCTGGAGGAGGAACCATGCCACTGGGAATCAAACCAACGGTCGACTTTGCCTTTAAAAAGATCTTCGGCAGTCCAGAGAATGTTCAAGCGCTGATGGGTTTGCTAAATGCAATTCTGGATCTGCCGCATCTCATCGTCGACGTCACGATTCTCAACCCGTTCAGCCACCAGGAGTTCTCTCAGGACAAGCTGATCGTGTTGGACGTGCGGGCTCGCGACTCGGCCGGGCGCTGGCTGAATATCGAGATGCAGGTCTCGGTCTACAGCGGCCTGGTCGAGCGGCTGGTGTACTATGCGTGCAATCTGTACATTGATCAGCTCACTGCGGGGCAGAATTACGCGAATCTGCAGCCAGCGATTTCGATCTGCCTGTTGAGCAAGCCGCTATTTCGGGACTCGCGCCAAGCCCATCATCGGTTCCAGCTCGTGGACCGTGAGAGCGGCCGAGAACTGCCGCGTGGCATCGAGGTACACACGGTTGAATTGACGAAGTATAATTTACGTGAGACAACGATAGGCCAGGCGAGTAAGATCGAGCAGTGGGCATTTTTTCTATTGGACGCCGACCAGTATGACTCCGAGCGATTGCGACAACTATTGCCTGATTTGGAATTCCAACAAGCGATCAAAATGATTCAGGAAATCGCCTCCAAGACAAAGGACCGTGCCATGTACGACCAGCGCGAGAAAGCTCAGCGAGACTACCAGTGGGCAATGCAAGGCGCCCGTGAAGAAGGCCTCGCGGAGGGCATCGAGAAAGGCATTGAAAAGGGCATTGAAAAGGGCATTGAAAAGGGCATTGAAAAGGGCATTGAAAAGGGCATCGAAAAAGGGGCGGCGACAGGTTCTTTAGCCGGCAAGATTCAAGTATTGCAGCAGCTTCTTGGCGAGGCAGAGACGAGCATGGAGGATCTGTTGCAGCATGAAGACAATGCCCTCTTAGCCATGCTGGCCGAACTTCAGGAGCGTATTCGCTCACGCGGCGACTGATCAATTCGAGAATCCGACTTTGATGCCGACGCGAATGAGCTGAATTACCTTTCCGATAATGACAAACTGGCCGAATGCGACTATAGCCTGCTGGTTGACGGCAATCTCGGCGAACCGCGTCTTCACCGAGCACACCTATCCGCATTTATCTAAATGACTTTCATGACAAAGGACGGCATGCGAAAGTAATCAGCACACATGCCAAGGATCTGATGAGTGACCGCAACGAATACAAGTCGGTCTCGCCGCTGACAGTCAACAAGTCGGTAGCGGCCGAGGTTTCGGATGCCGAATTCCCAAAGCTGCTAGATCCCGTCGATGATCTGCCTCCGTCAACCATCGTAACGTCGATCACAAAGCCGGCAAGCTGATCGTCAAAGGCGTGTCGCATGACAATGGCGACCGTCAATGGTAAGCGCACGGTGAAGTGCAGGGTTTAGTCCGTACTTGAATTGAAAATGCGGCAACATATCGGCAAGAAGAGTACTGTATTTGCAGAGGTTTTCGCGTGCTTGGGCGTGGTTTTGAAATTTGGCGTTCTGGCTAGCAGACACCTCAGCCCCAGAGTTGGCCTCAGACCGAATCGGCCGAACGCAACAGCGACAGCACATGATGCTGGTATGGGGTTGCCTCGGTCAACAACGTCAATTCGGCGTCGGTCGATGTCAGCACGACCGTGTTCCGGTTCAATGTCGATAAGTCCAGCAGCAGGGACTGGAAGCTTTGCACTGGCCAATCGGTCGACGTTCGGCGGCGCGAGTTCTTCTTCCTTGCCGACTCCGATCACGGAGCCTTCGACACGATCGACTTGCGAGATGACTCTGCCGACTCGCGATCGTCGTCGTCGAACAACACCTCTTGCAGGCGCTCGCGCATGTGCCTCCACGTAGTACGCCAGCATGCACAGAAACACGTGGGCACGGATGCGGTCGTCGTCCCAACGGAAGATCGGGCGGATGTGAAGGTCCACCGTCTTCAAGCTTCGGAACGCTCGCTCGACGCGGCTCAGGCTTTTGTATGTTCGAACCAATTCTCCCGAACTCATCAACTCCTTTAGTACGCTCGCACGCACCACGTACAAGCCGTCCATTGATGCTTCCTGAGCGATCTGTTCTTCGCGACGCTTGTACGAAAAACTGGTGTCGGTGATCGTCAGTTCGAAGTGCTTGGCCATCTTTCGTTTGTTGATGACTCGGCCGACACGCAAACCGATCTTGTCCTGACCCTTCAGCGGGCGGCTTGTTCGCTGAGTGGCCTTGACGATCTTGTCCAGCTCGACTTCCGTCGCGTCCAGCAGTTCGTTTCGTTTGCGGGATCGCTCGCCCGCGAGGATCGGGTTGCGGCACACGACCAGACGTTCGCCGGGGGAAGTTTTCGTCGTCGGTGATCTCGGCCAAGTCGGATTCGTCGAACAGCGAACGGTCCACGTGGCCGGCCTTAACAAGCTTCTTAAGGGCATCGGAACGCAGGGCAGAAATCCACTCAAACCCCTCGACGTCCCGCAGGTCTTCGTCGATGCGTGCAGACGTAATCATGCCGCGGTCGCCGACGAACACGAATGTCTTGATGCCGAACCGCTTGCGGACGTGTTGCACGAATTGTGTGAACGCTTTGGGGTCCGCAGTGTTCCCCGAAAAGACTTCGATCGCAATCGGCCGGCCAGCGGGATCGCACAACAGGCCGTAGACGATTTGCGGCCGGTTGGGGCGATGGTCTCGGCTGTAACCGTGCTGCACGAGTTTCGATTTGCGACCGGCATAAAAGCTGGACGACACGTCAAACAGCACGAGCGTTCCATTCGCCAGATGCTTCTTAGCAAGCTTGTTCTCAATGCGTTTCTGCCGCCCGAGCGGCCAGTCCATGGCTCCGTAGAGTTCATGCACATCGACATGGCGCGGCTGACGGTCTTTCAAACCGCTTTCGCCGCTTCACACTGGCTAGGTCAATGCCTTCCAGCAACAGCGCCAGTTCGTCCGCGCGAATCTCAAAGCGCTGCGAGTCGGTGTTGTCGGCCGTCATCAATTTCTGGCGAACGGAAACGTCCGTGGGAAACTGAAACGCGCCTTTCTCCAATCGCTTGTAGAAGATCGCCAGCCCGTCGTGATCCCACCATAGCACCTTCAGCCACGACCAACCTTCGGTCGGTGCCCGGCCTGCGATTGCGAAACACAAACAGATGGCCGGAAAATGGATCTTGTTCAATGACGTTCTCGACAAGGGCAAACAGACCATCAAAACCTTTGCGCATGTCCGTGGGTCCGGTAGCCAGAAACACGCGAGTCGTGCGGGAAATACTCAGCACGATGCCACCTCCTCCGCGCCAACGCAGGCAACACCGTTCTGGCGACAGACCACCGCCAGCACACGTTCCAGAGTGTCCCCCGAAACGTCTTCGCGAAGCCGAATCACGACACCGTCACGAAAAGCAATCTCCAGTTTCGCTTCGCTTGCCGAGCCCACAACATCCACGGCCACCAAACCCGAAGGGAGACCGCCATTCGCGGAGTTCTCGCGATCGCGTAATCGCAATTCCCGCCGCCACAGATAAAACGACGCCTCGGACAGTTCGTGGTCGCGACAATACTGTCGGATCGACACACCACTCGCCGCCTGCCGACCAATCTGATCTCGCCAAAAAACCTCTTTCTCAACACTCCGCCGATGTTTCGACACTGCTTGGGCCTCCAATTCCAAAGGATACAAATCCTCTCAGAATACAAACCCAGTCAAGATGCAGTTCACCGTGCGTTTACCTTTGCGACGCAATTGTTTGCCAATCAACACGAAAAAAGCCCGAGACAAATTGTCCCGGGCTTTTGAATGTAAAATCCGGCGATAACCTACTTTCGCACTTGTGGGCACTATCATCGGCCCTGAGGACTTAACGGTCGTGTTCGGAATGGGAACGGGTGTTTTCACTCAGGTAAAGTCACCGGAAACAACGAATCCGCCAACTGAATTACTTCAGCCGCACTGATCCGCTGAGTTGTAAAAAGGTAGCAGCCGAGTGAGCCTTAATGTGTCTCTTGGGTCTGACAAAATATGAGTCAGGAATCTAAGTGGTCAAGCATTCGTCCGTTAGTACGGGTCAGCTGAGATTGTTACCAACCTTACACAGCCCGCCTATCAACCTGGTCGTCTTCCAGGGGACTTCAGGACATGGTCCAACGAAACCTAATCTTGGGAGAGGCTTCGCGCTTAGATGCTTTCAGCGCTTATCCTTACCGTACATAGCTACCCTGCGGTGCCACTAGCGTGACAACAGGAACACCAGAGGTACGTCCCTCCAAATCCTCTCGTACTAAAGAGAAAACCCCTCAAGTTTCGTACGCCCACGGAAGATAGGGACCAACCTGTCTCACGACGGTTTAAACCCAGCTCACGTACCACTTTAATTGGCGAACAGCCAAACCCTTGGGAGCTTCTTCACCCCCAGGATGTGATGAGCCGACATCGAGGTGCCAAACCGCTTCGCCGCTATGG
>CAUZVF010000146.1:0-8506 GCA_963582955.1 Planctomycetota bacterium | reverse complement strand
GAGGCTCTCGATCCGTTCGGTATTCAGAAGAAAATGATGCAGTACATGTATGGCCCGAATGGCATGACGCAACGCATCGTTTATCTGGATGACAAGATAGTGCAGGCGATCGGAACCGATAAACAGATCATGACGGACGCTCTCGCGGCGCTCGAGAGTTCGGAAACCGCCGAAAACGCCGCCGTGTCAGCGACGCGCAAGCAATTACCAGCCAAAGCGAATCTCATCGTCATGATTGATTTGCCCGGCATGCTGGTAAAGATCGCACAACTTGTCGTCGGTAGTGGCGAGCTGCCCATTCCGATTCCACCAGAGGCGGTGGATAGCCTGAAAGTCGAACCTTCGTTTCTCGGATTCGCAGTAGCCGCCGAAGACCAAGGGCTGCGAGCAAAGACCGTCATTCCCGTCAAGCAAATCCAAGGCATCATGAAAATTGTCATATTCGCCAAACAGATGGCACCGCAAGGCGGCGGATTCTAAGCCGCTCGGATGACTAACTGATCGACAAATGTGAAACCCGGCTTCTCGACGAAGCCGGGTTTTTGATTCAACGCTCGACTGCGTCAAGAAACTGGCGCGAGTGCTGCATGATGTATTGTTCGGCGCATCCGAACCCGATCGCTCGGAAGCCTTGATCGTGGGCCCACATGGCATCTTCGGCGTTTCGGGCTGGATAGCCGGCAACGATGCCGTGCGTTTGGCACGCGTCCAGGATTCGCTGCGCGGCCTCTTTGATTTTGGGATGGTCGCGTTCACCGGGAATTCCGTAGTCCAACGTCAAATCTCCCGTACCGATCCAAAGTACGTCCAATCCCGCAGCGGCGATTTCGTCGATGTTGTCGACGCCTTCGATGTCTTCGATCAGCGCGAGCAGCAAGAGCGTATCGTTGATCGTGTCGAAATATTCATCCGAGGGCACGCGGCCCCATCCGATGCCCCGTCCGGGCCCAAAACCTCGGATTCCCTTCGGTGGATAAAACGACGCATTTTGCAAAGCACGGGCGTCGTCAACATTGCGGCAATGCGGGATGAGAATTCCCTGAGCTCCCAAATCCAGAAAGTTCATGACGGCTTCCGCATCGTTGTTTCGTAGCACACGCACGATCGGAGTCGTTCCGCCCGCGTGGCATCCTTGGACCAACCCGTCGGCCGACGACGCATCGATCGCACCGTGTTCGCCGTCCAACAAAACAAAATCGAATCCGGCATATCCCAAAATTTCGCACAGCGCGGGATCGGTTGTCCGGACGGAACTTGTATAGATCGTCCCGCCGGTAGCCAGAATTTGCTTGGCCCGATTTTCTCGTACGTGCATTGTGAATTCTCCAATTTGAGTCGCTTTGAGTACGTCTGTCACTTGCCCTTAATTCTTGGCGCCAACCACGGGTCGCAATTCAGTATCGCAACCATGGCACGCTGTAGTTCGTTCATCACATCGACGTTGTCGGGAATCTGCCGGACCACGCGAGAATCACCTTTCTGCATTGCGTTCAACAACGACGACAACTGCTGAATAAGTCGCTCGCGAAAACTCCGCAATTCTTCGTCTGAAAGATCATACCGTAACAACTCGGTCGACTGTTCGTTTCGCTGCCGCGTCAGGCGTGCGAGCGTTTTGCCTTGAGTCCGATATAAGTATCCATCGACAAACGCACGCCGCAACCGTCCGTGGTCGTCGAAGTGAAAAACCGGATCTTGATCGAAATAGATGGATAGAAAGTTGGTCTTTCGGAATCCAGTGACGATCGGTTGTTTGCACGAAACCGAAAACTCCACGCGCCGCACCAGCGCCGTCGCGTCTTGCATCAAGTCTTCGCGATCTTCCTCGTGACGAGCTATGCCGTTGCAACCACTGGTTGATTGTTGTGAGCATCGAAATTGCTGGTCGGTGTCGTGAGTTCGACACGCCTGCGTGTGTACAATTCAATAAATTCCGCATGGTTGTTAGATTTGGAAGTTCGTTTTGCCCAGGAAGCGCGTATATTGTACCGGCGGGCTAGATAGTCTGGTAACGTTAGGAAGCACACTCTGTCGACGTTTTCGCCTTATTAACGCGGCAGTCCCCCGATCACTAACGAAGGCCAGCTGATGTCGATGACTATGACATTTGTTCCGTCGGAACCACAATCGTCCGGAGAAATCCAGATTGTCAGCCCCGAACGCGCTGCGGACGTCGAATACAAACACCACCAAGTTGCTGACTTCCTGGAGACGCACAAATTCGATGCGTTGCTGTTACAGAAGCCCAGTAGCTTTGCGTGGTTTACGGGTGGCGGTGACAATTCTCGTCGTGGCAGTTCTGAAACGACGGCGTCACTGTTTATTACTCCTGACGCGCGAGTCCTCGTCACGTCGAACGTGGATTCCGGCCTGATGTTCGACCGAGAGTTGCCGGCACTCGGATTTCAATTGAAAGAACGACCGTGGCACGAGACTCGGCACATTCTCGTTGAAGACTTGTGCCGAGGCCGCAAGGTGGCCAGCGATACCGGCGTCGGTCCGACAATCGACGCGACATCTCAGATCGGGCTGATGCGGCTGCCATTGACGGACTTCGAATGCACCCGCATGCGGGAAGTCGGCCACGAGGTGGCGCATGCCGTCGAAGCAACGGCGCGAAACTTCGCACACCGTCAGACGGAAGCCGAAATCGCCGGAGAACTGGCTCATCGGCTGATTCGCCACGACGTTACTCCCGAACGTATTCAAGTGTGGGCAGATGGCCAAGGACATCGTTATCGGCATTGGGCGTACGGCGACGACAAAGTCGAACGCTATTGCGTCATTTCGGTGGTCGGCAGGAAAGGCGGACTGTGCGCCGGTGCCGCGCGAACGGTCTGCTTCAACAGTCTTCCCGACATCCTGAAAGCCGCTCACATCGCCGCAACGCTGATGCAGGCGACGGGCATGTATTTCTCGAAAGCCAATTGGCCAATCTCGGAAACGTGGAAACGCGTCGAACGCATCTACGAAAAATACGGCTACCCGGAAGAATGGCAGTTCTCGGACCAGGCGGAACTGATTGGGTACGAACCTTGCGAGATTCCCATCGTGCCCAAGAGCGATTTTCAATTACAAGCCGGCATGGCTTTGTGCTGGCATCCGTCCATCGGCCCGTCGATCGTCGGCGACACGATTCTCTTGACCGACAAAGGCTATGAAGTGATGACTCCCATGGAAGGCTGGCCCAAGGTCAAAGTCGACGTCAAGCAGCGCACCGTCTCGCTGCCGGACGTCTTGCGACGCGAGCCTTGATCGGTTTGGGATAGCGCGTTTTCGTGCGTTGGACGGTAATTCGGGTGGATTTGCCGGTTTCGCGTCCAAGCAACCTTTGTTTAACGGCTAGCCGAAGGCGTCGGTGTTTGCAGCAAGAAGTCGCCTGCGGCTTACCGTTAAACGAAGACATTTCAAACCGGTGGCGAAATACGTTCACGGCTCGCCAACGCGAATGATCTGGTTCGTTGCGTCGAATCGAATTGGATGTGAGTAGTGGTAGACATCGACGCCGTCCTCGATCTGGGTTGGCTCGCGGACAATCAATTCAATCCATGCGGGACAATTGAATGCCGCGAACGCGAGTTGCAGGTTGTCCTGTAGTTGATCCAGTTCACCCGACAAATCGGGGAGCAGGATCGGTCCCGTGTCCGTCTGATAAATCATGTCTCGCTCGTTGGCGTTCATCGTCTTGACGGGGTATTCGATGACGGCTTGATAGCGTTCGGATTCGATCATTGTTCGCGCGACCAGCCGTTGATTCTCTAAGGTCGCCGTCACGATTTCCTCGGCCGAGTTCAGTTCGATTCCGTCGCATTCAATGACGTCGATGCGCACGTTGTCAAACGCGTCGGCGATGAATCCCGTTTGCCGGTCGGTTTGCTTGCCGCTGCCCGGTGGATAAAGCTCGACATCGACACCGGCCCGCGCGTAGGTCTTGATGTGCAGATACCGGTCCTCCGAGAAGATCGGAACAAAGTCGGCGTTCGGTGCGGTCCAAATGTCGTGTTCGACGCCGACCCGCTCGGTCTTGCAACTGGCACCCAAAACGAAAGTCCTCGATTGCCCCGTCGGCTTTTCGGTGACCTGACAACGGCATTCGATTTGGATGCGTGCGTTGTTCAAACTGTAAGGCGGCTGATGACTGGCCGTCTTCGGCGGCTTCTTTTCGGTATCGACTCGGAAGGTCAGAAACGAACGCGAAAAATCGATGGTTTTCATGAGTTTTTACTTTCATAAGATCGTATGGCCGGGCCGGTCACGGGCTACGGAAAGTGTCCCGCATGACGCCGCACTCGGTCTCCGTGTTTGCAGAGCCGCTGAAAATCCGCGTTGGACGGCATTCGCCAATCGTCCAGGATTTCGAGACTCGATTCCAGTTCGTCACATCCATCGGGAGCCATCAGCGCAACCGCGACGGATGGATTCGCCAAAACAAAGCGATAACAATCGGCGGCCGACGGAGGCATGAAGCCGTCAGGATCATCGGGAGTCTTCCGCAACAACGCGCCCCAACGCAGGCAAGTAAACGCAACGACCGGCAACTGCAGCCGATTCGTCACCGGAAACACATCATCCTCGGCACCACGGTGTGCCGCATTGTATCGGATCATCAGCAGATCGAGACGTCCTGACTCGGCACACCTCGCTGCCAGCGACCGTTGATGGCTGGTCAATCCGATCGAGCGAATCGTTCCCGCCGCGCGCGCTTTTTCCAACACTTCGGCAGCGCCGCCCGGAGCAACAATCTCGTCCCATTCGTCTTCATGTTCGACATAGTAGTACGTCGCGACATCAATCCAGTCCGTCCGCAGTTCAGCTAACGTCGCTTTCAACTCACGCCGCGCCGCATCGGCCGAACGGGCAGAAAACTGAATCGCAACCCGTACGTCGCTCCGCCGCGATCCGAGCTGCCGAATCGCATCCCGCATTCCGTCGGGATGTCCGCACCAATTCAGATAGTTGACGCCACGGTCGACCGCCATCAACACGTCCTCGCAATCCAATGACGTATTCCCGCGAATTGCCAAACCGAGCCGAGTGATTGTTCCCAGACGCGGGATATCAGCCGTTCGAGAGGCAGTGAAATTTTCCGACGGCAATGTCGTTCCCTTCTCGTCATCGGTTTTTGTAACAGAAGATTGCAGAGGACAAACAGACGAATCGCTTTGTTGCCTTTGTGCCGTTTTGTTCAATCTTCTTCAAGTCCATCGTTTCAAATTGTAATTAAGAACTGGCCAATCAATAAATGTCGCCTTTTCGCGGAGCGAAAAGCGACAATAAGACAGTTATTTCTCGGTCGGTGCTAACACACCCGCGGCATTCGGGTTCTAAAGGGTCCGTCGATTATCGTCTACCACGTCGGTAGGATGATGGCATTCAAAACCCGTAAGATGTTAAGGAATGACCACATGGCGCGCTCGCATCTCATCGTATTTCGACAACTCATTGTCTCGTTAGCGTTCATCGCGGTTTTTGGATTGATGCATGATTCTTTCACTGCTGACCCCGCGGTCAAGAAAGAAGACAGCGTCGACAAGGACTACAGCGGCGAGCTGAAGCGCATCCCGCCCACCAAACCGGCCAACGCGCTGAAGACGTTTCGAACGCTGCCGGGATTCAAGATCGAGTTGGTTGCCGCCGAACCGCTGATCCGCGATCCCGTGGCGATCGACTTCGACGCATCCGGCCGCATGTTTGTTTGTGAGATGCCCGAGTACAACCAGTACGCGAACGAAGAGTTCAAAGACATCGGCGCGGTCAAATTGTTGGAAGACACCAACGGCGACGGACGATTCGACAAATCGACGACGTTTCTCGACAATGTCTCTTCGCCGACGTCGGTGGCCTGTTACAACGGCGGCGTGTTTGTCGGTTCCGTACCCGACATTTTATTTTGTAAAGACAACGACGGTGACGGCAAGGCCGACATTCGCCGCAAGGTTTTCACGGGATTCGCTCGTGATAAGGCTGGCGAGGCAATGCTCAACTCGTTTCGCTGGGGTTTCGAGAATCGGTTCTTCATCTCGACCAGCCTGGCCGGCGGAGATGTCCGGCCCGCTGCAAAGAAAGATGAGAAACCGACTTCGGTACGCGGACGCGGATTCATTTTTGATCCACGAACGGAAACATTCGAATTGACCAGCGGCGGCGGGCAGCATGGAATGAGCCGTGATGATTGGGGACGCCGGTTTGTGTGTTCGAACAGCGTGCCGGCTCAGACATTGATGTACGACGACCGGTACGTGGCCCGCAATCCCTACATGTCGGCTCCGGCGGCGGCGGTCAACATCGTGCCGGGAAACAAATATGCCAAGGTGTTTCGAATTAGTCCGAACGAACCGTGGCGCATCTTGCGCACGCGGTTGCGAAAGAAAAAACTGATTCCGGGTTCTGATGAAGGCGGGACTCCGTCGGGATTCTTTACGGCGGCGACTGGCGTGACGATTTATCGCGGCGACGCATTTCCGTCGGAGTACTACGGGAACATGTTTGTCGCCGAAGCGGCCAGCAATGTTGTGTTCCGCGCGAACTTGAAATCGAACGGATTGGAACTGATCGCCAACCGCGCCGACCCCAACGTGGAATTCGTGGCGTCGACAGACAATTGGTGCCGCCCGGTGCAGCTTGCGAATGCTCCGGACGGATGTCTGTACGTCGTCGATTTTTACCGGGAACTGATCGAAGGCGCCGCGTTTATTGCTCCGCCGATTCTGAAGCACATGGACGTGGCGGCGGGAATGCATCGCGGCCGCATCTATCGCATTGTGCCGGATGGATTCAAGCAATCTCCGCCGCCGCGTCTCGCTGAGAGTTCTTCGGCCGAACTTGTTGCGCTGCTTGAGCACGCCAACGGATGGACGCGCGAGACGGCGTCGCGACTGCTTTACGAGCGGCAGGACACCAGCGTCGTTAAGCTTTTGACGCGGATGGCAACGAAATCCAAGTCGGCCCAGGGCCGCACGTATGCCATGTTTTCAATCGACGGTCTCGGAGAATCGTCTGCCGAACTGACGTTGGCAATGCTGAACGATTCCGATGCGAACGTCCGCATTCAAGCGATACGATTGGCGGAAAAATCCGCCGATTCACCAATCATCAGGACTCGATTGGTTGAACTGGCGAAAGACGACAACATCGAAGTTCGTTATCAAGCGGCATTTTCTCTGGGAGCATTCTCGGGGCGTGTCAGAAACACCGCACTGACAAAACTGGCGTTGCGTGACGGCGGCGACAAGTGGATGCGGCTGGCGATTCAGAGTTCTTTGAACCGCGGCGCCGAGGACGTGTTCCGGAAATTGGTCGCGGACGAAAAGTTTCGAAAAACGTCGGTCGGACGATCCCTGCTACGGACTCTGGCAACTCAGGTGGGCACGGCAAATCGCTCGAATGAAGTCGCCGTCGTGTTGAAGAGCTTGAACGAATTGCCAGAAACCCAGAAATCACTCACCCAGTCGTTGATCGCGAGCCTCGTTTCCAAGCAACCGAAAGGACGTCTGAAGTCAGCGATTGATGGCAAGACGGCCGAGATTCTGGCCGTCATGCTAAAAGAATCCCGCGCCATCGCCTTCGACACGAAGCGGACGGAAAACGAACGCGCCGATGCGATCCGCACGCTGGGTTTGACGGACTTTTCAGAGCTGCGGTCTTCGTACGGCGAATTGCTGTCTTCGCGGCAACCGAATGCGGTTCAGAAAGCGGCACTCGAGACTCTGTCACATTTCAACGACGCCGGCGTCGCCAAGGTCGTGCTGAAACATTGGTCCGGGTTAAGTCCCAGTCTTCGTTCAAATGCCGCCGAGACTTTGTTTTCGCGGACTGAATGGTTGTCGACCTTGCTGGATTCCGTCGAATCGGGCGGCGTCCGTCCCGGCGAACTCGATCCCGTGCGAATCAAGTTGCTGCAATCTCATCGCGACAATGACATTCGCGATCGCGCGACGCGGTTGTTCGTCTCGCAAGAATTAAGCCGTCGCAAGGATGTTGTGGCACGATACCAGAAAACTCTGACGACCACCGGCAAGGCTGCAAACGGCAAGATGGTTTTCAAGAAAGTTTGCTCGGCCTGCCACAAGTTGGAGGGCGTTGGGAATTTTATCGGAGCTGACCTGAAAGCGATCCGCGAACGTGGTTTGGATGCCGTGCTGTTGAACATCCTCGATCCCAACCGCGAGGTCAAACCGCAATACGTCAGTTACATCGTGGTGACCGATGACGGACGGGCTCATACCGGAATGATCAAAAACGAGAACGCCAATAGCATCACGCTCAGACGCAACGACGCGACCGACATCACGATCTTGCGCATCAATATCGACGAGCTACGCAGCACGGGAATCTCGTTCATGCCGGAAGGTCTCGAGAAGCAGATCGATGTCAACGCGATGGCTGATCTGTTGGCGTATCTGAATTCGATTCGGTGATGTGCCCGCGAATGGCGCGAAGCAACGCGAATGAATTCCAATGGTGAAATATTTACACTGATTAGCGCTATTTGCGGGCGCTCGTAAAA
>CAUZVF010000145.1:0-8517 GCA_963582955.1 Planctomycetota bacterium | reverse complement strand
AACGAAGCCACGTTGATTAAAATGCGTTCGACGCGTGAGGACTAAATCAACAGTTCGTGAACAACGTCACCAGTCGGAACCAAGCGGTGCGGGCGATTCAGCCGGTCGAATAATTGCATGTCGTGTGGAATTCCCAGCACATGATAGACCGTCGAAATGATGTCTCCGGGGATCAAAGCGTCGCTGGCCGGAAACGCTCCGATCTTGTCGCTTGTTCCATAAATCAAACCGGGACGAAATCCGCCGCCGACCATCATCAGGCTGTAGCAGTAATTCCAGTGGTCGCGTCCGGCGTTCTTGTTGATTTTCGGCGTGCGGCCGAAATCGCCTAACACCGCGACCAAAGTGCGATCCAGCATTTTGCGATCGGCAAGATCATCGATCAGGCTGCTGCAAGCGGCGTCGAACTGTGGCAACAACGTGTTCTTCAGTTTGTTGAAGTTGTTGCCGTGTGTATCCCACGTGGCATTCGCATCCGGCGCCCAAGAAATTGTGGCGATGCGCGTGCCCGCTTCGATCAAACGTCGCGCCAACAGAGTGCTCTGGCCGTAAATGTTGCGTCCATAGGCGTCGCGCACTTTATTGGGTTCTTCAGACAGCCGGAATGCGCGCTGCGTCGCTTCGGAACTGAGCAGATCGAGTGCCCGCTGTTGGAAGCCGTTCATCGCCGAAGCCGCCCGGTCAGTCTGCTCGGTGCGCGCCGGTTGATTCAACAACCGAAACAGGCCGCGACGAGCGGAAAGGCGAGGTGCGTCAACTCCTGAAACTCGTGTGAGTTCCGGAACGCTGAAATCGGCGGCGTTGGGATCTTTCAAAACGAACAGGGGATCCTTCGCGCCTCCCAAATAGCCGCCAAAGAAACCCGGTTGTGGCGGACCTTTCGCTCCTTCTTTGGTGATGTAGGGCATGTGAACTTGAGGAATGATGGCTCCGCTCGGCGGCCTGAGCATCGAGACCACGCTCCCCGGCGATGGATTGTCGTCGGGACGGGCACCGCCGCCCAACTCTCCACGGTCATGACCGGTTAACGATGCATATACGGCCGCGGCGTGAGAATTGTTGACGCTGTGATGCATCGACCGCACGACCGTCGCTCGGTGCGCGTGACGAGCCAGCCGAGGCAACAGCTCCGACATCTGATAACCGGGCAACGAAGTGGCAATGGGTTTGAACTCGCCCCGGATTCCGTCGCCCGCATCAGGTTTCATGTCCCACATATCGTGATGGCTGGGCCCGCCGTTGAGAAAAATCAGGATGCACGAATCGGCTCGCGCCCGAATTCGAGAAGTCAGTGACGATTCCGCGGCCAGCAAGCGTGGGAGCGTAATTCCCGTAATTCCCAGCGCACCGGCCCTCAGCACGTCGCGGCGCGAGAATCTTCGACGCACATTGTTTTGGCGCGAATTACTTTGTTTCACGGAACTCGACATTCTCGATTCACTTTGCCTCATTCATCTCGCAAGCCGTCGGCTGTGTATTGTAATACATCTTGTGGCGCTTGGCGTTAATGTTATTTATTACATTCGCGCTTCGAATCCAAGACAAGACCGAACTTAAAAGTAACGAACTTTCTTGCGGAGCGACATTCCTACTTGAAGTGGTTGCTTGGCGATTTGCCCGACATTACACTCGGTCAGAGTCGAATTGACCAATTGTGGCCATCAATTATCGTGCAACTCCCCCCCAACGCACACGGAGACCGAAGTCATGTTCCGAATTATTGCGATGTCTCTTTTCGTCACGCTTTGCGTGACCGGCTGTGGAAGTTCGGACGATCAGACGTCCCAGGCGAACGAAAAGGGAACGTCGAATGCCGCGGCGGCCGAAAAAGATTCGAAGGCAACGAAGAAGACAAGCATCTTCAAAAAAACGACACAGGACATCGCGAAATTCGACCCGGCAGCCGGTCGCAAGATCCGTGGCAGCAAGATCGATGCGAGCAATCCCTTTACAGCATCGCTGGATGCGTATGGACCGGGAATGCAAAAGGCCGCGACAATTGGTGTTACGAAACGCGTCACTGACTACTACAACTTTAATGGTCGGTATCCGACTTATGATGAATTCATGAAGGACATCGTCAAGGCGGAACCGCAACTTCGTCTACCGGTACTTCCTTATAAGATGGAATACCAATACGACGAGGCGAACCACAAACTGGTCGTAGTCCATCCGCTCGAGGAGCCAACGGATGACAAAAAGCCGGAATGACGGATTCCTGAGTGCCGCTCGGATTCGCCTTTTCCTTCCACCCGCCCTGCCCTTCGAACCGATTCTCGCCATTCATGTCTGCCGCACACGAAGACGACTATCGCCGCCGCGTCGTGTGTGTCCCCGAAACCCGCTTCCTGGACGGAACAGCCATTGAAATCATTGCGGGGTTTGCCGTTAGCGCGCCGCCGCTGCATGCCATCTTCGATTTCGACGGAACGCTGAGCCTGATTCGCGAAGGCTGGCCGGATGTGATGATTCCGATGCTGGTCGAGATCCTCCGCAAAACGGGAACTGACGAAACGACCGAAGAACTAACATCACTCGTCACTGATTTCGTCATGGAGCTGACGGGCAAACAAACCATTTATCAAATGATGCGGCTTGTCGAAGAAGTATCGCGGCGCGGCGGAAAGCCCGCTGACCCGCTCGAATACAAACACCAGTACCACAACTTGCTGATGCAACGGATTGAACAACGTCGTGAGGACCTGCGCTCGGCCGCCGTGTCGCCGGAAGACATGCTGGTTTCTGGGTCGCGCGAAGTTCTGCAAGGACTTCGCGACCGCAAAATGCAACTCTATTTGGCAAGCGGCACCGACGAAGCCTACGTCAAAGAAGAAGTCGAGTTGCTGGGACTGGCCCAATTCTTCGGATCGCACATTTACGGAGCCGTCGATGACTTCAAGAGTTTTTCCAAACAGATGGTGATCCAACGGATTCTCATTGAGAATAACGTTGACGGCTCGCGATTACTGGGATTTGGTGACGGTTATGTGGAAATCGACAACGTCAAATCCGCCGGCGGTACCGCGGTCGCCGTTGCCAGTGACGAATCCAACCGCAGCGGCAAACCCGATCCCTGGAAACGCGATCGCCTGATCGGAGTTGGCGCGGACGTCGTCATCCCAGATTTCCTTGATTGCGACGCACTGTTGAAGTTCTTGTGGAATGAAGGCTGAATCATGCCGTTTGAACAGTTCGATCCCAATCGACTCAAGATTCTACCGCTCGCGGATCGCGTTCACGACTTGCGTCTGGAAGATATCTTAATTGCACCCGATGGTCCGCGAGATCCGTTTGAACACGACGCGCTGCCGATTTTGGCCGAGCAGATTATTAATGCCACGCAAAACGGCCGAACTGTCATGTTTTGCTGCGGAGCACATGTGTTGCGCCGGGGCAACGCTCGGCTGTTGATTGATCTCATGGAAAAGGGACTGCTAACACACCTTGCCTTGAATGGGGCGGGAGCGATCCACGACTTCGAATTGGCCATGATCGGACAGACCTGCGAAAGCGTGGCGAGATATGTCCGCGAAGGCCAGTTCGGTTTATGGCGGGAATCGGCCCGTCTGAACGAAGCCGCTATCGCCGGCCAGCAAGACGGCATTGGATTGGGAGAAGCCGTGGGCCGGATGATCGAGGAAGAACGGATGCCTCACCGGGAAACCAGCGTTTTGGCCGCTGGATACCGTTTGCAAGTTCCAGTGACCGTACACGTTTCTATTGGTCAAGACATTATTCACGAACACCCCAATTTCGACGGGGGCGCGACGGGGGCTACCTCTTATACCGACTTCTTAATCTACGCGCGGTCGGTCACTCGGCTGGAAGGTGGCGTGTTCCTCAATTTCGGCTCGGCCGTGATGGGCCCGGAAGTCTATTTGAAGGCACTGGCGATGGCCCGCAACGTGGCTCACCAACGCGGTGAATCGATTTGTCATTTCATGACCGCCGTTTTTGACCTGCCGAATCTGGGAACGGACCTCGATCATGAAGCGGCAAAGGACGATCCCCGTTACTACTTTCGTCCGTTCAAGACGATTCTGGTCCGTACCGTGGCTGATGGCGGACAGAGTTTCTACGTGCAAGGCGATCACCGCGTGACCATGCCGGCTCTGTACGATCACATCGTGTCACAACATTGAGCTGTCGAACGTACCGGTTACGTTGCTGACGCCGGCTACAAAAACTTTGCCGGTCACGGAAGTGGCAGAATATTGGCAGGTTGGAAGGCCGCATCCTTTGTGTTCCGTTTGGGATGCCGCCCCGCCTTGAAGTTGACGTTGAATCTTCCGCATCCGGCAGGCGTTTCATAATCGTCAAAGTTGGCCGCTCAGGCTGGTGGTTGGAACTGTCATTTCAGCGACAATTCGTATTGGTCTGCTGCGAAGAATGTGTGGCCAACAACTGTGTGCTTTGGTGGCGGCCAGTCGCCACAAGTTGGTCAATTGCACCTGGTTGCAATTGCCGGCTTGGAATGCGCGCGGAAGTTTGTTCCGGTTTTCCGGCGCCTGCAGGCGGCAGTTCAATCACAGCAGACAATCAGCTTAAAGTCACAAGGCCGCTAAAGACGACAAAATAGATCAGTAACTTAGCGACGGATCGACCCACTGGATGTACTGTGGCGGTTGCAAGGAAGTGACCGGGAACGGATTCGTCAACAAGCGACAAGTTGGATGCCGTGGCGATTGGCATCCGACTACGACCCAACAGGGGAAACGGTTTTCCCTGAGACTTTTCAATGGACTGAATAAAGTATCCCTTTGTTTCTTGCCGACGTTAGGCAACAGGTTGCCGCGGTGGTAGGCCGCACGCAACTTATGGAACGCTGAGATTTGCCCCGACCCGTCACCTTCGGTGGTTCTCTACAAGGACCCAACGGCTAGGAGAGCCAGCCATCAAAAGGGGGGTGCGAACAGGTTGGAACTTCGGTTCCTTCCAGTTTGTATAGTTTATGTGATTGGAGCCCGCAATGAAAACGATCTTCACTACTGGACAGGTAGCTAAGATCTGTAAGGTTGCACCCCGCACTGTCAGTAAATGGTTTGATTCTGGCCGGCTGCGTGGTTACCGAATTCCTGGATCCCAGGACCGTCGAATCCCGCGAGAGCACTTGATTCGTTTCCTCAAAGAGCACGGCATGCCGCTTGGTGAGCTCGAAGATGAAGCGATGGGCAAGATTCTTCTTGTCGGTGCTGATGGACCGATCCGAATGAGCCTTGGCGATCTGATGGCGCCTGAAGATTTCAAAATCGAAGCCGCTCAAAGCGGTTTCGAAGCTGGAATTCAGGCGGAATCGCTGCACCCCGATTGCGTTGTCGTTGACTTCGCCATGGGACGCAACGATGCCCTGATGATTGCCCAGAACCTACGCCGCAATCAGGAATACACCGATACGGTCCTGATTGGTCTGCTTAGTGATGAAGACAATGCAAGTGGGTTTGACCGGACGATCTTCAATGAGACTTTCCGGAAGCCATTTGACGCTGCTCTGCTAGCCGAACGAATTCGTACGCTCGTTGGCAGAAAAAAGCAGTTGACCTAAGAAAAAGAATTTGAATCGCGTCCGGACGAGCCATCCGAAACGCTTCTTTTCGACCGGCATCAGGGATGATGTCATGAAGGGAAGTTTGGCTTAGCAATCCGGCGCGAAACAAAGGGATGTGTACCCCAAGGCTCGGCCTGTCAAACGGCCGGGCTTTTTCTTTGCGCCCAGAGATGTCAACGGCGTATGATGGGAAGCGGCTTCAATACGAAGCAAAAACGCCAGCGTTCCGAGATAGTTCGTTTAACGGCAAGCCGAAGGCGGCTGATTTTGACTGCATAAATCTGATTGCTCAGTCGCCTTCGGCTTGCCGTCAAACAAGAACACATATGACGCTTGCCCCACGAATGAAATGTTTCCAACGGCGAATCGATCGGAAGCCCCATGCGTTGGCGCTTCAAAATTCCTCATTATTCACACTGGGCCGGTCCGCTCTTGGTCGCAGTGATTGCTTGGCTAGCGCTTGTGTCGTCGATCGATCCGGGCGGTAGCTATCCGAACGCGCCCGAAGGTCCGGGACTGACGTTTGACGAATCGTTTAACGTAATCGAAGGCACTCGTCTGAACGTCGCATTGGAGGCCGTGGCACGCGGACTATTCAGTCTGACCGAGGTCTTCAGCGAATATGAAGACTTGGGACCCAATTCACCTAGCGGATATCACCTGCCCGACCATCCGCCGTTGGGACGCATCTGGATCGGTCTGTTTCACAACATCGCACGGTCGATGTTTCCGCCAGACAATCATGGCACTCCGTTCGTGATTGCCGCTGCCCGCTCGGCGCCGGCAACGGCATTTGCGTTGACTGTTTTGCTGATTGGATGCGTCACAACGCGATGGTACGGACAACTCGCCGGATTGGCCGCGGCACTCAGTCTGGTGTTGATGCCACGGTTATTCGGCCATGCACATTTGGCATCGCTCGAATCATTCATCGGCTTGATGTACGCCGCCAGCGTGCTGTCGGTGGCTCATTTCTGGAACAGCGAGCGGCCGCCGGGTGTACGGATTGCCGCGCTGGTTGGATTTGTGTGGGGTCTCGCGTTGCTGACGAAGATCCAAGCGGTGTTGATTCCCGTCGCTGTCTTTAGTTGGGCACTGTGGCGTTGGCGGGCCAAGTCGATCGTTCCGCTGTTGATTTGGAGTGTCACCGGCTGGATGGTTTTCTTCATCTTTTGGCCGTGGCTGTGGATCGACCCCACCGAACACTTCTTGGAATACCTAGGCCGGACGTCCGATCGAATCGTGATTCGAGTTTGGTATTTTGGGCAGCAATACGCCGACCGTGACGTTCCTTGGCACTATCCCATCGTGATGTTCTTGACCACCGTGCCAATCGGGCTGCATCTGTTCGCGGCGTTTGGATTTACGCGAAGCAAAGCCAACAAATCGGATCCCACGGATGGAAACAGCGTGACGACTTCCAAGAAAGAATGGCTCGTACTAACGGCCATCGTTTTTCCGTTGCTCTTGTTCTCGTTGCCCGGCATCACGGTCTACGATGGGACGCGCTTGTTTCTGATGGTGTTTCCGTTGTGGGGCCTGTTTGTCGGACGTGGTGCTGCCGCAGCGTTGGATTTCGTAAAGCGGGATTGGCAATGGTCTGCCCGCCGAGCGAATTGCCTGTTTGCGGTACTCTTGTTGTCGCAAGCCATCGGTTTGGTGACGTCGTGGCCGTGCCATCTCAGCTATTACAACGCGCTCGTCGGAGGCACCTACGGCGCCGAACGGCTGGGCATGGAACCGACGTATTGGGGAGATTCCTTGACGCGATCGTTTCTGCGGTCGGTGACAGAGGCCGTGCCACACGGTTCCGAAATCGAATTCAATCCGGTCATGCATCAGTTTTATCTGCCAGAACTGACGAACCAATCACCGATCCTGCGGCAGCATGGTGTTCGACTAATTCCATTCGCCGACCGACCGTCAGGCCACACGCGGTATATCTTGACGATCCGCCGCAAAGCCGACTTGCCGGATTCGTTGCGGGAAACTCCCGACGGAGTTCGCATCCTGGCGGAAATCCGGCGTTGCGGAGTCGTATTGGCGGCGCTTTACGAATGCCCGCCTGATTTCGAATTGTGAATCCCGCAATTCGATGCTCTTGAACGGCTTCACGGTGCTCAATTCGATCTTTCCAAACGGCACTCCCCAAAGCACACATTCCCCGAAATTCGCATGTTAACAACGGACTACGGCCGCGGTTAGCGGGGTGGGCAACGCCACATTCGACGGGGTTGCCCGACAAAATTGCGCCGTCTATAGTTCACGGACTTCGAATTCCCGTCTGTCAAATCTTTCGACTGAATGACATGTCGCAACTTTCCCACTTCGATGACAAAGGCGCCAGCCGCATGGTCGACGTCGGCTCGAAACCGATTTCCGAGCGGATGGCTCGGGCCGAATGCCTTGTCTCGATGCAACCGGAAACGTTGCAGTTGATTCAAAGCAAGAGTGTTGCCAAGGGCGACGTTTTCGAGGTCGCGCGTCTGGCCGGCATCATGGCCAGCAAGCAGACGGCCCATTTGATTCCGCTATGCCACCCACTGGGCCTCGACAGTGTGGCGATCGAGTTCGAGTTGACGGACGACAAAACGATCAGAATTGAAGTGACGGCCCGGGTGCAAGCACGGACGGGAGTCGAAATGGAGGCACTGACAGCAGCCAGCGTGACGGCATTGACGATTTACGACATGTGCAAATCGGTTGACCGCGGCATGTCGATCGGTCCCATTCGCCTACTCGAAAAATCCGGCGGAAAAACCGGCCACTACATTGCCGACGTGTGAATACTAGAAACAGTTTCAAAACCAGACAGCATGACCCAGTGTCGCCTTTCGCTCCGCGAAAGCAGCGCCTCTTTCGCGGAGCGAAAGGCGACAAACCCGGCTAAAACTGCTGATAACAACACAACAACACCGGGTATACGGGCCGAAGAATGAAAGCTTGCAATTGATGAGTGAAAAAGTCGCGGG
>CAUZVF010000144.1:0-8533 GCA_963582955.1 Planctomycetota bacterium | reverse complement strand
CGCTCGCAAACAGTTTACCGACGACGTTGTTTGCTATTTTCCGCTCGATTTTTCGTGGTCCGTGTCTGCCGCACTGGATCGGATCCAGCCAACATTGATTGCGTTGGTCGAGTTGGAATTATGGCCTAATTTTATCCTGGCTGCGGCCAAGCGCGAAATTCCAATCACTCTGATCAATGCCAGAATCAGCGAACGCAGCTATCGTGGCTATCGGCGATTGAAGCCGTTGATGAAATGTTTGCTCGCTCGCATCACGTCAGTCGCCGTTCAGAACAGTACTTACGCGGATCGATTGAGCGATCTCGGGCTGCCGGCCGAACGAATTTGCGTGACCGGTTCGATCAAGTTCGACCACATCGAAACCAACCGCGACAACCCCGCCACGCAGGCGCTGCGCCGCGCCTTTGGGATTCGCGCCAACGAGCGAGTACTGATTGCGGGAAGTACTCAGTCTCCGGAAGAGCAATATGCCCTCGATGCTTGGACCGGCCTGCGAACGGAATTCCCCGACTTGCGATTGATCTTGGTGCCGCGGCATCAAGAACGATTCGACGAGGTGGCCCGAATGGTTGAATCCCACAATCTGCCGCTGATCCGCCGCAGCCGCACGACGCAAGTCAGCGAGTCCGCGAACCAGCATTGCCTCGATATCATCAATGACAAATCGACTCTGCCGCCGGTGTTGCTGCTCGACACTCTTGGTGAATTGGCCGCTTGTTGGGGCTTGGCGGATATCGCGTTCGTCGGAGGCAGCCTGACCAATCGTGGCGGACAAAACATGATCGAACCGGCCGGATACGGAGCGGCCGTGCTTTTCGGACCGAATACACAAAACTTTAGAGACGTTGTGGAAGTGTTGTTATCAAACGATGCCGCCCGCGTTGTTCATGATCGCGAAGAATTGCGCCAAACGGTGCGAGAGCTTCTCGCGAACGCGAAACTTGTTAACGAGTTGGGTTGCGCCGCACAGGAACTTGTCCTCAAACAACAGGGCGCCACCAAAACGACAGTGCGTTTGTTGGCCGACTTGGTGGATGAGCCAAAGAGCAATTCACCTTCCGACGGCCGTCGAGCGGCTTGATCGGACCGGGGGACAGAACCGTCAGAATCGAATTAGTCGGTCAGGGTAAGTTGTCTGATTCTATTTTGGGCCTTAGAATCGACGTCAATTGAGCGGTTTACACCGACATTCACATAGCTGCGATTGCAATTTGCGGGCGGCACAGCATCCAGGAATCTGAAATGGCGAATTATTTCTTTACGAGCGAATCGGTCAGCATGGGGCATCCCGATAAAGTATCGGACCAAATCTCGGACGGAATCCTTGATGCGCTGCTGGCGCAAGACCCGATGTCGCGGGTCGCCTGCGAAACACTCTGCACGACGGATTTGGTGGTGTTGTCGGGAGAAATTACCAGCCAAGCGGAAATCGACCATGTCGGCGTGACACGCAACGTGATTCGTGAAATTGGATACACCAACGACGACATCGGCTTCAACGCTGATTCGTGTCGCGTTTTTGTGGCACTGCACAGCCAGAGTGGCGATATTTCTCTAGGCGTCGACCGCGACGGGGCGGGTGACCAAGGGCTGATGTTTGGCTACGCCTGCAAACAGACGCCCGAATACATGCCGCTGCCGATTGCTCTGTCTCACCGCATTATTAACCGTTTGGCGGAAGTACGCCAAAACGGCGACGTGGACTGGCTGCGGCCCGACAGCAAAAGCCAAGTGACTGTTGAATATGACGGCTCAACTCCGGTTGGCATTTCAGCCGTCGTCGTTTCGACGCAGCACGACGATGCCGTCAGCCAAGACGAGATTCACGACTATGTGGATTCCGAAGTCATCCGAAAATCCGTTGATGAAGAGCTTCTCGGCAGCGGCGTTAAGTACCACATCAATCCAACAGGCCGATTTGTCGTCGGCGGTCCGCACGGCGATACCGGGCTGACGGGACGCAAGATCATCGTCGATACCTATGGAGGTTGGGCACGACATGGTGGCGGAGCGTTTAGCGGCAAAGATTCGACGAAGGTTGACCGTTCGGCCGCGTACATGTCCCGGTACATTGCCAAAAATGTCGTCGCGGCCGGATTGGCGGACGAATGCGAGATCCAACTCGCCTACGCGATCGGAGTGGCTGATCCGGTCAGTATTCGCGTCGACACGAATGGAACGGCGGAAATCGATGAAATACGGCTGGCCGAGGCGATTCCCGAGGTATTCCCGTTAACTCCGAAGGGAATCATCGAAGCTTTGCAGCTCAGACGGCCGATATTCCGTAAGACGGCCCACGGTGGTCACTTCGGACGTTCTGATCCCGATTTTACGTGGGAAGCAACCGACAAAGCCTCGGCCTTGCGCGAAGCCGTGGGACTTGAAAGCGAAGTTCCCCAACTGGAATTCGTCGTCTCGTGATGACGTTTGTCGACTGGATTAAGTAGTTCCCGCGAGCCGAGCGGGACCTTGGAATGAGCTAATTACGGGATAATTTGACGTTTCGCATCAATGCTCAATGGAATGAGTGGACATGAATCGTGACACGACGTTGCCGCGAGAAAACACCGAGTGGAAACGAACGCTCGCGCTGGCTTTCTGGTCGGGCCTCACGATGATTGCCGTCGTTCTCGCCGCGAGAAAACTGGCCGGCGCTTTCGAGAATCCGCTTTCCGAGGTTGTCGCTTGCGGACTCGCGTTCTTGTCGTCAGCCATCAGTGTTATCGCGTTCTTACTTGCAACCGACGCGATGGACCGACGTTCGTTGACTTCAACACAACGTGTTTTCGTCGGGTTCCTGACGCTCGTGCCGCCAACCGCCATCGGCATCGTTCTTTTGCCGACAACGGTCGCTGGATCGACTTGTCTATTGACGCTGTTCGCGTTATCGAGCGCCGTTGTGTTTGTGCCCAACACGATTTCACTGAAAACTGCTGTCTTTGGTGACCGCACGATTGGACTTTCAGAGTACGACAAGAATTCGCCGACAGCGACAATTGACGCGATCGGCGATCCGTTTGTGGAAACTCCGCGAGTCGCCGAGTTGCAGCTATCAACTCAATCAGATACGACACAATGGATGAGCCGGACTGTTTCCGAGAGCGGCGAAGACATCCTTGAAGGCTCGATACGAGTCGAATTCCGTGCCGGTCAAAAGCAGGCGAACGCCCACATTCCTTTCAGTCCGCCGTTCGCGTGTGTTCCAGAAATCGAATGCGAAATGGCTGACGAGACGACAGTGAGAGTTCGAATTGCCGCCGCACACACTTTTGGTGGACGTCTTGAACTACGACGCTCGATGAATGCCGATTTGGCTGACTCGGTCGAAGTCTCGTTTGCCGCCGTGGCGAAAGCACCAGCCAATAGCGACGCCGCCTAACGCGGCGAAGCCGCAACCAAAGTCGCCTTTCGCGAAAGTAGCGTCACTTTCGCGGAGCGAAAGGCGACAAAAAGATGCGCGCAACTGACGCGGACGTCGCGGCGAAAGATCCTAATCGGCATCGGCCGCGCGAATCTCGATTCCCACGGGAGCCCACAATCCGCCGGGTTGTTCGTTGTCGTGGGACACTTTGAATTCAACTTCCACGACCAGTCTGTTGGTTGGTTGCAACAGCGGCGTCATGTCGAATGCGGCCTTTTCCGATGGAGGCGTAATCGATCCCAAGGTCGCTCCATTCACGGAAATTGTGGCGCAGCCTCCAACACCGTCAAACACGATAAAAACGCATTCATTCGCATCAAGGTTTGTCGGCCGATGAAACACGCGGCTGAATCGTACTCGGCCGGAAACGCTGCCAAACAAAGACTGCCAAGTTCGCGGCATCTTCGCCGTCCCCGATCGGACGGTCTCGTCGTCACATTCTTGTGCAAACGATAGCCACTCGTACTTCCAGGGACCCTTCAGATTCATTCGATGTGGCAACATGGAATTATTCAAGAGACAAAGGAAGCCTTTTGCTGACCGCTGAAAGCTATAAGCACTCAATTCGTCGCCGGCATTCATCCAGGATTTCTTTCGAGCGGCTGGCACCGACGCGAGTGACTCCCAGAACGCGGAATTTCAGCAACGTATCGAGATCTCGGATTCCACCCGCGGCTTTAACCTGGACGTGGTCTGGCGTGTTGGCAACCATCAATTTCAAGTCTTCGGCCACAGCACCGCTGGTGCCGAATCCGGTTGACGTCTTCACCCAGTCCGCGTTCAACTCCGTGCAGATTTCGCACAGTTTGATTTTCTGCTCATCGTCCAAATAGCAATTTTCGAAAATGACTTTCACTTTCTGGCCGGCCGCGTGAGCAGGCTCGATGACGGCTTGAATGTCGTTGCGGACGTAATCCCAAACTCCGCTCAACACTCGGCTGATGTTGACGACCATGTCCAATTCTTCGCACCCATCCGCGAGTGCCTGTTCGGCTTCGGACCGTTTGATCGATGTCGTGTTGCCACCGTGCGGAAATCCGATCGTCGTGCTGGCTCTGACGGTACTGCCTTTCAAGACCTCGGCACAACGCCGCAAATAGAATGGCATGATGCAAACACTGGCGACGTTGTATTCCAACGCTAACTGCAACCCCGACTCTAATTCGTCAACCGTGGTCGTTGGCGGCAGCAGCGAGTGGTCGATCATCTTGGCAATGTCGCCGTACGTGTAATCCATTGGAGTGGCCTGTCTAGCCAAGAATGAAATTGCTGAGAAACGCGGCACTCTGAATCAGCGATTGTTTCCGTGAATCGAGCGAGCCTTCAAACACGCGGTCCTCGACTTCCACGCAAACGGGACCGGTGTAGCCGACGTCTCCCAACACGGACACAAATCGGCCCCAATCAACCTCACCCAATCCTGGAAGCTTGGGAGTGTGGTATTCCAAGGGATTCGCCAGGATACCGACCTCGTCCAGCCGGTGTTTGTCGATTCGTACGTCCTTGGCGTGAATGTGAAACAGCTTGTCTGAAAAGTCCCGCAGCGGTTTCAGGTAGTCCATGTGCTGCCAAACCATGTGGGACGGATCGTAATTCAGCCCGAAGTACTCGCTGGGAATTTCGTCGAACATCCGTCGCCAAATTGTTGGCGAGATGGCCAAGTTCTTGCCGCCGGGCCATTCGTCATTGCTAAAAAACATGGGACAGTTCTCGATACCGATGCGGACACCGTGGTTCTCGGCGAACTTGATCAGCGGCTTCCAGACCTGCCGAAAACGCGGCCAATTCCCATCGATCGACTTTGTCCAGTCGCGGCCAATGAATGTGTTCATGCGGTTGACACCCAGCAATTCGGCCGCCCGGATGACTTTCTTAATGTGGTCGATGTATGTCTTGGCTTCCGTGCGATCGGGAGTCAACGGATTCGGGTAATAGCCAAGCCCGCTGATATCGATATCGGCTTCGCCCGCAATGTCCAGGACACGGTTCGCATCGGACTTTGTGAATTTGGTGACATCGACATGAGTAACCCCGGCATAACGCCGCTCGGCTTTGCTAAGCGGCCAGCACATCAGTTCCACGCACGAATACTCGACGTCATTGGCGAATTCGACAACGTCTTTGAGCGACAAGTCAGGCAGAATCGCACTGACAAATCCAAGTTGCATTGAGGGGCCTCTCTGAAAGTTGTTATTTGGCCAAGCCGATGGTTGTTAACTGCGTCGTCGACAAACCGGCGTCTTCTTGGCTCAACTGCCGTAGCCTTTTCCCGTGCCGCGCCATGTGACTTCGGCGGGGGTTCGATCCAATAGGCCGTTCATTTCGGAACCGTTCTGTTTGAACCAATTAAACAAAACGGCGACGTCGGTGCCGATGCAGAAATGTTTGACGCCCATGTCAAGATACTTCCTTGCTTCATCGGGATCAGAAATCTCGGCGCGCGGCGCGACACCCATTTTCAGCGATGTTTCGATGACGTGCTTTTCGGCTTCCAACACGCGCGGGTGTTGCCACTGGCCGGTCAGCCCCAGGCTCATGGAATAATCGGCCGGGCCGAACTGCACCATGTCGACTCCTTTGACCGACAGCAGTGCTTCGAGGTTCTCGACAGCCGATTCTTTTTCAATCATCAATGCGATGACTGCGTCGTCGAGGGCTTTGACGAAATCCGTCGAGCCGCCTTCCAACACGAACGCAACGTCACGACGCATGCCAACTCCGTGGATTCCACCTGTTTCCGGGGATTCCGCTCGAACGGCCCGGACACACGCTTCGACGTCCTCGACCGTCCGCGGATCGGCGAACAAGACGTTTTGAATTCCAGAACCGATCGAGCGGATCGTCAAATACGTGCGTGGTTCTTGTTCGATCTTCATCATTGATGACATGTGATCAAACAAGTCGACGGCCCGGCCGATGTTTTCGAGAGCGTACAGGTCGTACGGAGCATATTCGCCAACAAACTCGACGTAATCGAACATGCCGGTATGCCCAACCAATTCGACGATCGACGGCCAGGAAATATGCAGGTGAGTTCCCAAACTGGGCTGATCAGCGTCGAGCAATTCTCGCAGTCGGTTTCGTCGCATGGAACGGTCTCCTCTTGGCTTGCATCATTGATAGGATTGTCGAATTCTGGAGTTCGCCAACATATCACCACATGCCATAGTCATCAAACTCGACGAACATATTCGATTGTTTTCGGTTCAAACGGATCGGTGACGTTGCATAATCCATTGATCGGGGGCGTCATTGGAACTTGCGAATCATCACGCTTCCCACTAAATTTGTCCCTTTGGTGGACGCTGCGCGTGCCGATTCCGGTCGCTGATGCGGGCGGAACGCGGCGAGTAAGACAGAGACCTTGCAAGGAGAAACCCCATGGGGCACTACACGGGCCCTAAAGCACGTATCAATCGACGTTTAGGAGCGTTGGTCTTCGAGAACTCCGGTGCCGTCAAAGCCTACGAGCGCCGCGATTTTCCGCCCGGGATGGCTCAGCGTCGGCGTAAAATGTCGAACTATGGGATCGCGCTGCGGGAAAAGCAGAAGATTAAGTACTATTACGGTCTGCGCGAAAAGCAATTGCGCCGTCTGTTCAACAAAGCTCGCCGGATGAAAGGCAACTCGGGCGAGCAGTTGTTGATTCTGTGCGAACGTCGATTGGACAACTTCTTGCGGTGTGCGGGATTCACAACGTCACGGCCGCAGGCTCGCCAAGGCGCGGCTCATTCCCATTTTCAGGTCAACGGACGAACCGTCGACAAGTCGTCGATTATGGTCCGGGCCGGTGATGTGATTTCCGTTCGGAACCGTCCGAATCTGAAGCAAATGTATAAGTCGATCATTGAATCGACTTCACATCAGGCTCCCGATTGGATCGCATTCGATCCTCAAAACTTGACGGCCACGGTAACGTCGCTGCCGACGTTCGACCATGTGACCCTGCCCGTGGAAGTCGGACAGGTTGTCGCGTTCCTGTCACGGTAGGCGGTGTTTCTTCAAGAACCCCCATAACTGCGTTTCGGAATTTCCGGAACGCAGTTTTTACGTTTGCACCCAATCGGAAATCCAGGCAAAGCACGTCCCCTGCAAGATAATGGGACTCCACACGGCCAAGTCGGGCGGCAGCAGATTGACACTGCCCATGTAGATGAACGCCTGGCTCGACGCATACACAAGCGCCATGACAACACAGCAGGCGGCGATGTTGGCGATCAGCCCGGAACTCTCTTTTCGTACGACCAACGGCACGACTAGCAAGACCGCGATGATGTTCATGATAGGCTGGCTGAACCGGCCGTGAATGTGCAGAATTTGCGCGCGGACCGACAGCGTACTGAAAGCCGGATTCTTGATGCGATTCAAAAGTTTGGGTGTCGAGAGGTATTGATTCGTCAGGTTGCGGTCATGCAACTGATCGAAGCTGATGTCCGTGACAACGAAGATCTTTTCGGAATCGGCGGATTGCTTGACATGTTCTCTTCCTGTTTTTTCCAGCTTCAGATCCTCGAAACGAGGTTCGGGACGTGTCAGCATCCAGCCCGCAGGTTGGTTAGGACCTTCTTCGACAAAGTGAGCCGCCTCGGCCCGCAGCGTGGTCAATGTCGAAGCGATCAAAGGAGCTGGCAGGACGAACTCGGCGTTTTGTAACTTTCGTTCGGCGAGAAACAGTTTCTCACCGGTAATGTGGATGTTTGTCTCGAAATCATAGATCGGTTGCACATGCTGGGCGGACGAGGCGTCTTTTCCAAGCGGTGCCATCAGCCGTTCAGCGATTGACGGAATGGCAAATTCTTGATTGATGACCAATGCGATGTTGACGAATACGGCGCCGGCAATCAGCGGCAACGCAATCCGGTAGGTGGGGACGCCTGACGAAAGGACGGGATTCAGTTCGCCGTTCTTCTGCAGCAACGCAAACACGACCATCACCGAAATGATGTTAAGCATCGGGCCCGTCATCGCGAAGAATGTCAGCGATTGTATGGCATAATACTCGGCCATCATTGCCAGGATTTCCAACGCGCCGCGAGTCTGCTGTGCGTCTTGAAATCCGTCGACATTGGTGAATCCGTCAAAAACCACGAACAGGCCGTACGTCGCAAACAG
>CAUZVF010000143.1:0-8541 GCA_963582955.1 Planctomycetota bacterium | reverse complement strand
ACTGAGTTCACGCCGAGCGGATTCTTCCAGCGTTTCGTCCAGACGAACGAACCCGCCGGGCAGCGCCCAGCGGCCCTCGAACGGCGGCAGGTCACGCTGGATCAGCAACACCTGCAGGTCTTCTTCGTCGAGACCGAAAACGACACAGTCAACCGTCAGCGCCGCCCGCGGATATTCGTAACTGTAACTCATACGGCATTCCTTAGTGTTGTTTGCACACTAATAATAGTGTCTATATTACACTAAGTCAAGCGGCAAAAAGATAAGTTCGCCATCAATTCCCGAGATTCCCTGAAATCAGCACGCTCGCCGAATCAAATCCGTTTTCAAGTCGTGCAGAGCCACCTCGAGACCAACAGGATATCGATCCGGATCGACGTGCCGACACATTGCGCTTTGGAACAAACCGAGCTGCTGCCGTGTTCGTTCGCGGATCGCGGCGAGTTCTTCGTTCTGCAAAACGACCTCGCCGTTGCGGACAACCGGGACCAACAAGTCGTTGGCATCGAGTTCGGGGTCCATTGCCGTTCGCCGTGTGGGATCGAGCAGGTCAATCATCACGGTTTCTTCATGTGCTCCGTCGATTTCGTTGTAAATTACGTCGGCGACCGCACCGTCGTTGTCTTGAAATCGGCGTACTTGCAGGATTCCGGGGATCGACGTTTTGATCGCTTGTTCCGAAAGCTTCACTTTGGGTTCCCATTCGCCTTGCTCGTTTCGCATGGCGCCCAGTTTGTAGACGCCACCAAGTGCCGGCTGGTCGTAACCGGTGACCAGTTTCGTTCCAACTCCCCACACGGCAATCGCCGCGCCTTGCTCCTTCAAGCTGACGATGCTGCCTTCGTCGAGATCGTTGCTCGCGACAATCGACGCGTCGGGGAATCCCGCCTCGTCCAACAATCGTCGTGCTCTGATGCTCAATTCCGCCAAATCGCCGGAATCGAGCCGCACGCCGACCATTTCATGGCCTGACTCACGAAGTTTCCGGCCAACCTCGATGGCTTTGCGGACTCCGTCGAGCGTATCGTACGTGTCGACAAGAAACACACAGTTGTTTGGCATCGCGGCAGCGTACGCCTCGAACGAAGAAAGTTCGTCGTCGAAACTCATCACCCAACTATGTGCGTGAGTGCCCTTGACGGGAATTCCGAATAATTTGCCCGCCAGCACGTTGGAAGTTGCCGCACAACCACCGATGTACGCCGCACGGCTAGCCGCGAGTGCTCCGTCGATGCCTTGTGCACGTCGCAGTCCGAATTCCAGAACCGGATCGCCACCAGTCGCGCCGCAGATGCGGGCCGCCTTCGTGGCGATCAATGTCTGAAAGTTGACGAGATTCAGCAACACGGTCTCCAGAATCTGACATTGGAGGATCGGTCCTCGTACACGAATCAGCGGCTCGTGCGCGAAGACGACGGTGCCCTCGGGCACGGCATCGACGTCGACTCGCAATTCTAGTTCCGCCAGATAGGCCAAGAATTCTTGTGAGAACAGCGGCCGGCCATCATTGCCTTCGATGCCCGCAAGATATTCGATGTCATCACGCGAAAAGTGAAAGTGCTGTAAATAGTCGAGCACATATTCCAGACCCGCGGCAATCGCGTATCCACCTTGAAACGGATCCGTACGGAAAAACAAGTGAAAAACGGCTTCCCGCTCGGCACGCTGCGTTTTCCAATATCCGTACGCCATCGTCAGTTGGTAGAGATCCGTGAGCAGAGCCAACGAGGTCCGATAGATCGCGTCCAAAGGTGCCATGACAAGTCTCCCGTGAGTTAGTCGCTATATTTAGTGTAATATATACACTAACTAGCGCGCCGTCAAATGGCAGTTGACTTGGTTCGCGATTCTCGCGACGAGTTCGAACGATTTACACAAAGCCCGGATTATTCGTAACGCGAACGGTAAGTTTTGGATTTGCACATTTCGGTAGCTGCGGAGCGGCTTCAAAGAGCACAACTTCAAAACACGGCAGCGCGGACTCGGCGTTGCTGTCCGTTCCTCGCTTATGCATCGGGTTACGAATAATCCGCTCACTTTCATTGGGCTCTCATCCAGCCCCGGCAAGAGCACGATCGAACTGCTCTGAAAAAGTAGGGCGATTGGATTGATCGAAACAACCGGACCGATCGTGACCGTCTGATTCCGTGAAAACGATTCTTTCAACGTGCAATCCCGCTACCTTCCGAGTCCTGCGCGCGGATGTGGCTCGATCGCCGCGATGACGCCGAAAACAACTTGGGTCGAATGGCCGTTTTCCCGATAGTAACTTTGCCCCTTGCCCCTTGCCATCAATGCATCATGACGCACATCTTTGGAGTACACCTTGACCCACTCGCACATGCCCATCAAACATCTGTTGAAGCAAATCGAGACTTACGCGACCAAACGCGCTAACCGCGACGTCCGGCCCGATTGGCTGACCGACTTCGTCAACGAAATCGCGGAACTCTTCGAACCCATCACGGGTGTCGGCCGCGTTGGTTTCGACTGCCAACTGGCGGAAGACTGCTGGGTCGTCGGTATGTATCTGGGCAGCACGGAAATGATGGGCGGCCCGGAAGACGGCAGCACGAAATACTTGAACTTCGAATTTGACTTGCAGCAACTTATCGGGCGATTCCAACAGATCGACGAATTCGTATTGAGTTCGTTTCCGAATCCGCGTGACTTCGAATCCTCGACCGCCCGTTCGTTTATCACACTCGCGGGGAGTTTGGGCGAACACCCCATCCGCCTGCAAGTCTTCACGATCCCGCCCGATGACGCCGGCCCCGGCCTGAAACAATTCCAAGACGGCAACTGCGAACCCGCATAATCTCGGCCCGACCCGCGCAATCGAGAGTTGATTATTCTGAGCGCCGAAAGCGCCGATCGGCATCGAAAGTCCGGTTAACCGTTCAGAACAATCACGCTGTGCGTGCACCGTGACGTGCGATGCAAATTCACATCGCACGCAGCGCGCACCGACGCAGGGTCGACGGGGATTGAGTCGGTCGCTTCTGGCTGCAAAGGTGAATCGTCGCCGCGTTCGTGTTACGATGCTCAACACACGAGCGCGTCCGCGTACGCTCCCAGGAGGAACTATATGGATCCCGATTACAAAAAGTTCACCAACTTTCTGCGCGGCCTAGGCACTGACGATGTGCCTCACACGGGCAAGGGATTCTTGGCGCATCTGATCGGAGTCTGCAAAGACCTCGAAGACTGGGATTGCGAACTAGACGTCTGCCGTGCCGGATTGTTTCACTCCATCTACGGAACTGAGAAGTTCCAATATTTCAGCTTACCGGTCGAGCGGCGATCGGAAGTGCGCGACTTGATCGGCGAGCGTGCCGAACGACTGGCCTATCTGAATTGTGCGATGGACCGTGCTCCCTTCGACGCCGCAGCGATCAACGGCGACTCGACAACATTTCGCGACCGGTTAACGGGCGAAGAACAAGAACTCTCGCAACAAGATTACGACGACCTGTGCACAATCCAAGTCTGCGACTGGCTGGAACAAGTCCCGCGATCTCAACAATGGGACTACCGCCGCGACGGTTACAAAGCCATGGCCCGCCACTTGGGCGGCATCGCCTGGGAATCATACGAACAAGTCTTCGCGCAGCAGTCGGCCGTCTCGATGTGATCCAAGACGACAGGCAGATCGTTTGTCGGTAATCGCGTTTGTTACGGTTTACGACAAACGTGTCGGTTGTTTTCCGTGCGAACTCTTGAACTTCGTTGCGCGCAGACGATTTCATTGCGTGCAGACGATTCGAATCGGATTGACAACATCAAGAGCTGTCTCAAGGATCCTCGTTGGTGTAGACTCGAATCCAAACGCAACAAGGCAGTCTCAGCGGAGAAGCATCGTGTTAACCCACTACCTTAAGACGGCCTTGCGGAAGGCACACTATGGATTATTGCCAGACAACGGGCAGTATTACGGTGAGATTCCTGAATGCAACGGTGTTTACGCAACCGCCAAGACACTTGAAGCTTGCCGTGATGAGCTTGAAGAAGTCCTGGAAGAATGGGTCTTATTCAGGGTCCATCGGAATCTCGCGCTCCCCGTCATCGACGGAGTGGAATTGTCGGTGAAGGAAGAGCCGGTCTGATGCCGACTCTCGGACCCATCAAGCGACGCGAGTTGATCCGGTGCATGCGGATTCGAATCCACATCAAGGCGATGTCGGTAAGGAACTATTGAGTCGTATCCTCCGCCAAGCTGGAATCAGCAAGGATGAGTGGGAGCAGGATTAAGAGCGGCTGCGACGATTGAGGAAAAGGCGACACGAAAAACGGCTAAAGAAGACGATGCCTCGAAAGTGGATCCGGCGGATGAGGTGAGATCGGCCGCGTCCCCGTCAATGGCACTCGCATCGGTGCGTGGCAGAATGAAAAGCCGAGACGGTCCCGCTCATTCCCGACCGTCCAATTTTGGCCACGAAGAACGCAAAAACTCACGAAAATAACTTTGTCGAATACTCTCACGCGAACCCGTGCGGCAACTGACCCGCCGTCTTTTGTTTTTTGTGTCTTCTCGTGTTTTTCGTGGCAATAAAACCATGGCAAGAGAAAAGAAAGACCCCAATCTCAACGGTGGTGGTCCTCACTATCTGATCGATGCCAACAGCGGAGAAATCGTCTCGAAGCGTTACGATCAGTAGCCGTTGAAATCAAGGCTCTGGCATTCTCAAGGATTTCGCGATTGGCGTCGAATCCATCAACTGTGGCGGATATAATCGGACCACGATTTGCAAAGTAAGTGATTCGTTGATGCGGAAGAGAGTCATGAGTCGAGACACTGCCAATCAACAGCATTTTCGTCATCCGGATTTGATGTCCCGGCGGACGGCAGTGCAGGCAGGAGCGATTGGGTTGCTCGGGCTGGGTAGCAACCACTTGCAAGCTCTGCGGGCGGCGAGTGAGCTGGGCGACCAGACCAACAATCGGAATCATTCGGCGAAGACTTGTATTTACATCTTTCTGTCCGGAGGACTCGCACAGCACGAAAGTTTTGATTTGAAGCCCCAAGCGCCGGCTGAGATTCGCGGCGAGTTTACTCCAATCGCAACCAACACGTCGGGAATCGATGTTTGCGAGCATCTGCCGATGCTGGCCGAGCGTAGTCACCTTTGGGCATTGTGCCGATCGTTGACGCATCACACGAACGGGCATTCCGAGGGGCATCACATCATGCTAACAGGGCGGTCGCCGATGCCGCCGGGGTTCAGCGGGAATCGTCCGAATCCGACCGACTGGCCCTCGATTGCCGCGATCGCCGGCCATGCGACGCCGCCACGCAACAACCTGCCGCCGGCTGCCGTGTTGCCGGAACGGTTTGTACATTATTCCCGTCGCGTCATTCCGGGCCAGTTCGCGGGGCAGATGGGTTCTCATCGCGATCCGTGGTTCATCGAGGCGTCACCGTTTCACAACACGTCGTACGGAGCGTATCCGGAATACAAATTCGACCACCAAGAACGCGGCAACGCGGACAAACGCGTGTTTCAAGCGCCGAACCTGAGCCTCTCGCACGGCTTGACCCAAGGAGCGTTTTCGAAACGGATCGGCTTGCTGAGCGAACTCGAACGCCAGCGCCAGTTTCTCGACAAACAAGCCAACGTCGAAGACTTCGACCGCTATCGCCAGAGCGTGATTTCGTTGCTGAGCGATTCGAAGGTCAAGCATGCCTTCGACGTAACGAGCGCCGACGATAAGAGTCAGGAGCGTTACGGACGAAATTCGTTCGGCTGGTCGCTGCTGATGGCGCGGCGGTTGGTGGAAGCGGGAGTGAATTTGGTCCAAGTCAACCTGGGCAACAACGAATCATGGGACACGCACGGCAACGCGTTTCCACATTTGAAGGACAGCCTGCTGCCTCCCACCGATCGTGCTCTCTCGGCGTTGCTCGATGATCTGAACGAATCGGGCCTGTTGGACGACACGTTGATCGTGATGGCGGGCGAGTTCGGCCGGACGCCGAAGATTACGCGTCTGCCGCAGTACTACAAACTCCCGGGCCGCGATCATTGGGGAGCACTGCAGACCGTGTTCTTTGCTGGCGGCGGAGTCAACGGCGGAACCGTCATCGGCCGCTCGGACAACAACGGTGCGTACCCGGCCAACGATCCTCAAAAGCCCGAAAACATGGCGGCGACGATTTATCGTTCGTTGGGAATCCCGCCGACAGCCGTGTGGCACGACGAACTGGACCGGCCGCATCAGATCTATCATGGCGAACCGATTCACGGATTGGTTTAGATGCAACACTAGGCAAGTGAGTTGATTCGTCCCAAGACGTGGCGTATCGCGGGTTCCAGATCCGAGAATAAGAATTCGTATCCGGTTCCCATCAGTTTCGCGGGACTGACATTCGCACTGGCCAGCAGCAACTCGTCAGCCATCTCGCCGAGTGCCAGTCGTGCCGCAAACGCGGGCATTGGTAAAATCGTCGGCCGTTTCAGAATGCGTCCGAGCGTCTTCGTAAATTCGCGGTTCGTCACGGGCTTCGGAGCAACACAATTCACGGGTCCCTCCAACGCATCGGTTGCGAGAGCGTGCAAGATTGCACCGACAACGTCATCGATTGCAATCCAACTCCAGAATTGACGGCCATTGCCGACGACACCCCCGACGCACATCTTGAACGGAAACAACAACTTGGCAAGCGCGCCACCAGCCGGCGTCAAAACAACTCCGAATCGAAGATTGACGACGCGGATTCCGGCCTCGATGGCTGGCTGAGCCGACTGTTCCCATTCACGGCAGACGTCGCACAGGAAACTTGTTCCCGCAGCGCTGTTCTCATCGAGCAGTTCGTCGCCACGGTCTCCGTAGAATCCAATCGCCGACGCGCACACCACCACTTTCGGCGGCTTTTGCAATTTCGCCAGCGTCTCGCACAACAGTCGCGTTCCGTTCACTCGGCTGTCACGGATGCGCTTTTTCTTGGCGGCATTCCAACGGCCTTCGGCAATGTTATCTCCCGCCAAATGGACGACTGCGTCGAATCCATTCAATGCGGATCCGTCGATCGTGCCGGCGGACGGATCCCACGCAATGTTAATGCTGCCCTCGTCTGGCTGCGTACGCATCAGTCTGGACACGTCATGGCCGCCACCCGTGAGAAACGGGACGAGCACAGACCCAATCAAACCATGGGAACCGCTAACAAGGACTCTCATCGAATCCGTCCCTCCATACTTTTGGTGCATCACGACATCGTTTTGCGTCACGCGATGCCGGTACGCAAACGCTCGCTCAAGTTGCCGTCGACAATAACGTCCCGCGATCAATTCGCCAATCACGCCCATCGGCAAACGGTACTCGATGCGGTCGTCAAGAATACAAGCCTCCGGGCCATCGGCTTCAAACGAATGCGTGTGCTGCCATGCGGCAAACGGACCACTCAGTTGGACGTCACGGAACCGGCGTCCTATTTGATAGTCACTGTGTTCCGCCAGCCAGCGACGACGCAGCGGACCCACCCGTAATTCAAACTCCGACTGCGTTCCATCGTGGATGCCTTCGCACTTTATCAGTTTCACGGTTTGCCAAGGCGGAGCCAACCGCTGGAAAGCACCGGGACGTTCGTGCCAACCAAAGACGGCGTCCAAGGGAGCGTCGAGTCGAGACCGTCGAGTGAATACTGCCATACGATCGCATCCCCAGCCACGATCAAATTCAAACGTTGGTGACACAATTTCCAGCTGCCACGCTTTCAAGCTTTTGCATGGCACGAATCGAAATCTGCCGTACCCGTTCCTTGCTCAGGCCGATCTGTCGGCCGATTCGCGCGAATGACTCAGGCGACTCGCATCCGGCCAGACCGAATCTTGAGCCGACGATTGCCCGTTCCCGCTCGTCCAAGCACTCCATCAGCGATGATACCGCGGCCCGCTGCTGCAGGAAACGTTCTGGATTGGCATCCCGGTCGTCGCCACGGCCGGGAATCTCATCGAGAATTGCCGAATCGACCGTGACGAAGCGGCCGCGATGTTTCCTGGCGTTGGCTCGCACGCGATTCAAATGGTGGTAAATGGCGTTCGATGCATAGGTGCTGAATTTGAAACCACGCGAAACGTCAAACAATTCGGCCGACCGCAGCAGCGGCAAATGCCCCTCGGCGATCAGTTCATCCAACGAGTTATTCTGATCAACCACTCTCTTGGCGATGGAAACCAGCAGTCGCAGGTTCGCCTCGACAATCTGATCTCGAATCAGACGTGCATTGGCGAGACCCGATTCCATCTGTCGCACTTGGTTTGAGCTGGGCTTCATTCGCAAGAGCCACTTCCTCAAGCACTCGGCCAGGAATTTCTCGAAATTCATCTTGTGGAATAGATACACCTCGAGTCGCGGAGACAACAATGGACGACGAAACAATGCGGCCATGTAGGGCGTCAATCCGTGCGAGCGTACTTTGTTGACTTCGTCGTCAGGCGGCTCATCATCCGGCATCATTGCCTGAACTCTTTCTTTGGCGTCGCAGAATTCGAAGACCGCGTTGGGGACGAAGTGGATTGGCCGGCCGAGATCCGTGTCCAC
>CAUZVF010000142.1:0-8571 GCA_963582955.1 Planctomycetota bacterium | reverse complement strand
GCATTCTGGTGTGCGGCGCATGCGATTCCCGGATACGGACGCAGCAAAGCGCGACAAATCCATCTGATCAAGTCGGACGACGGCATCAAATGGGAGTTCGTGAATCGGGTCGTGCCGTTCAAAAATTCGAGCGAGTCGATTCTGTCGTTTGATCGAGACCGCACGATGACAATCGTCATCAGACGGAAGTACGATCGTCGATTCAATGTCGCCGTGGGCCGTCCGCCGTATCGGAAATGGGACATATCGACGCGGCCGATGATTGCCGAAGGACAGCACTTCTTCCAGTTCGGCGACAATTTATTCATGCCGTCACGAGCCATCTATCAGGGCAAGGACAAAAGAGTCCTCAGCAATCCCGTCGTCTACAACAAGTCCAAACCCTACTCAGTGATCTATCGAGTCACCGCCGAGCGAGAATTCCAACCTTGGGCCATCATGGACAGCATGGGCGACTGCTCGTACCCGCGTCTGCTGGAAACGAAAGACGGCGACATCCTGTGTGTCTATTACAGCCAACACGAGGATGCGGTCAGCAAAATCTTTCTGTGTGCCTACGACAAGGCCCAGTTCTTGAAGGGTCCGTAGCCAAAAGTTATTCCTTGTTTAACGGCAAGCCGAAGGCGACCACGTTGCGTGGCGTGAATCGAATGTCAGGCGTGCAGTCGCCTTCGGCTTGCCGTTAAACGAAACATATTAGATCGGGAAATAGTTCCGCGCAGTTTCTTAGAGGAATCGACGATGCAACAACTCGCCAATTATTTTTCAGTGGTTGGAATTTCCGTTTCGGTGTTTGCCAGTGGAGCGAATGCCGCCGAAAAGGTCTTTTCAGGGCCGCAACCGGGGGAAGAAACTCCGCCGTTCAAAGTGCTGCAGGTGACCGCACCCACGCAGGCCAAGGAGATCGACATTGATGCCCGGAAGAAGGGCAATTTGCTGTTGGTATTCATTCACAAAGTGAATGAACCCGCAATCGGTTTGGCCATTACGCTGGAATGGTACGCTCATCAACAGAAGAAACTGAATCATCAATACGTGTTGCTGACCGGTGACAAAGGCAAGGCCGAGCAATTGGCGAAGCGCTGGGCGCGACGGCCGTTCTTTGCCAAGGCTGCGATGAGTATTTCGATTGACGGACAGGAAGGACCGGTCCGCTACGGATTGAATCGCAATGTCTTGATGACTGTCCTGGTCGCGAAAGACGGCAAGGTCGTCAGCAACTTTGCCTTGAAGGCTCCGAACAATACGGATGCTCCGAAGATCCTCAAGGCACTTGCCAAATCCATCGGACAACCCGTTCCGTCGTACGACAAGATCCGCGCCGAGTTGAAGGCCGAGCGAAAACGTCGCCGGGAAAAACGGCTCCGAGAAAACGCCGTCTTCAAACTGGCCCCCAACGATGATCTGGGCCGGCTGATGGTCAGCATGCTCTACCGCGAGCGCATCAACGAGGAATCCGTCGCGCGAGTTGTCAAGCAGTTGAAGGAATGGGCCGGCAAAGATGACAAGAAGAAAGCGACTCTGGCGAAATACTGCAAAGCGGTCCTGAAAGGCAAACACGCCAAAAACCGCTACGCCCGCGAGGTTCTTCAGAAACTATCGGGTACCACATCTTGCCGTCAAGGCAAGGTGTGCGGCGCAGCCGCCGGAAACCTCTCTACGACGATTAGAGCCAATTGACAGCCTTGCACAGCATGCCGATGAGCACTCACAGCGGAATTGCTGTCAGCCAGCGAAGAGCAGTTTCCAGTCGCTGCGCGACACGCCTTGCCTGAACGGCAAGACGTGGTACCCATCAGAACATATACTGAATTCTCGGTTGAATTGATTTACGAGTGTCCGATCAAGTACTGTCGCATTGACCCCCGCCTGCTTGTCAGGCCGGTGAATCAGTTTGGCAAGCTAACATTGTCGTTGAGCCTCACAAGGCCCCTTGCCAGCTTGCCTGGCAAGAGCCAAAGTTTGATCGGTCAAACCGTGATCAGTTCGATGCACACCACGCCTCTTGTGAATTGAGCATCCATGAAATCCACGAAACTGCTTTGCTGTTTGTTTGCAACGTCGTTGATGTTTGCGTTTTCAGAGACCGCCGCCGCACAGCAAGAGGCCGAAGACTGGCTGCAATTCAAGTTCGATGCCAGGCACTCCGGCAATGCGCCCCAGCGCAGCGTTAAGACTCCTTTGGGACTGGTTGCGGCGGCTGCGATGACCGACGGAATCTACACGTCTCCCGTGGTGGCCGACAGTCGCGTTTACATCGTCGACGGGGCGGGCGTTGCTGTTTGTTTCGATGCCAGAACTCTCGACGTCATCTGGAGAACTGCCACGAAAGGCGGGCGAGAGAATTGCAACAACGTTAGCTCACCCGCCATCGTGGGACGGTATCTGCACTTTGGGACGATGGCGGGAATCTATTACGTCCTTGACCGCGGCAACGGACAGGTCGTCCACGAGATTGATTGCCGCGACCCAATCTTCAGCACGCCCGTTGTTGGAAACGGCCGTGTCTATTTCGTGACTCTGGGTTCACAGGTCTACGCCGTCGAACCTGCCGGCAAAGTTGCCTGGATGTGGGACTTTGTCAAGGAAGTGATCGGCTATGAGGGCAACCGTTGGAACGGGCAGGAATGGCACAAGCACAAACAAGGCCGCGTGACTTGGCGCGACCATTTTTGCTGTTCTCGGAATCTGTCACTGTTCAAAAAGATGATTGTCATTCCCGCCGGCGGCCGGACGGTCTTTTTGGACGACGACGGCGAACAGGCAAAGCTACGTGTCGTGGCCGAGATTCCCAGTTTCCATGGACGCGAATATCCCGCGGCATTCGGCCAAAGCATCGGCGAAGACGGAGCCGTCTATGTCCAATGGCATCGGCGCGATAATGCCGGCCGCGTGGAAATGCTGAGGCTGAACGGTGACAAAGTTGAAACGCAATTTGTCCCCGGCACGCAGACCTACATTGATACTCCGGGGTTAATGAGTTTCAGTTCGGTCAGCATGCGCGGCGACGATGTGTATCGCGTTCGGCCGGAAGAAGGGTTCGGGTTGTGCCGGCACACGGCCGGACAAGAACAGCCACAATACTTGGGCGGCTACCCATCGATCTGCTCGCCGATTCTGTTGAAGGACAATGCCGTTTACGGCGGACTCGACGGGGCACTCTACGTCGTTCCGCTTTCCGGCAAGGGCAAAGCGTGGTCGTTTCAAACTCCTTTCGGCAGCCCGATAACGTCGCCGCCCGCAGTGTGCGACGGACGAATCTATTTTGGCAGCGAAGACGGTTATGTGTATGTCCTCGGACCGGACGGCAAAGCGCCGCTGCCGAAGACAGACTTAGGACTTGCGAAAATCCGCAGCCCGCTGAGCGGAAAGTTCACCGATGCCAAATTCAACTGGTACACGAACTACGGCAACATGGGCTGCACGAACGCCAACAACCAAGGCATCCGGCCGCCGTTACGGATGCGTTGGATCCGCCGAGTCGAAGGATCGGTCAAACACATTCCGGTCTGCGGAGGCGGTCGCATGTATACTCACACCGCCGAGGGCCAGATCATTGCCGTCGAGCAAGAAACCGGGCGGCTGCTTTGGCGGCGTTATTGGCCCGGCGTCTATCTGTCGTTCACGTCGCCGATCTATCACAACGAGCGGCTGCTGGTGCCTCAGGCTGGAATCAAAAAGTCACGGTTGCGTTGCCTGGACGCCGCGACTGGCAAGTTGTTGTGGGAAGCTCCGTTTACAGGATCGCCGAGTTGGAGCCGCCAGTTTCCGCCGGTCTTGCATGACAACCTCGCCATTTACGCATCGGGTTCCGGCCGTCACGCACCGAGCGGCTCGGAAAAAGCGTTCGCCTGGCGGAACATGACAAAAACCAAGGACGGCAAAGAGGTTATGAGCTTCATCTACAGCCACAACAATCCGTTCTATCCCCAGGACAACCGCCCTTTGATCTGGGCCTGGAACCTCGACACGGGCAAGTTGGTCTGGAAGAAGGACTTCTCAGAATATGGATCGGGCGGCAACGATTGTGGTTTGGCATTGATGGATGGTGAACTGTATTACTCGACGTTCTTCGGATATCAAGCCAGCAAACGTCGCCGACGCGGCCTGCCGGAAGGGATCAACGGATTTACGGCCGCGATGAATCCCGCCACGGGAAAAGTCCGTTGGAAGACGACGAAACATCACGTCACGGCGGGATGCACGGTGACGGCCCGCGACGGACGATTGTATCTCGGCGGTTACAATCCGGCGCGCGAAGGCACGAAAGATCGTTTCATCTGGTGTTTGGACGCGACGGACGGCTCGATGATCTGGCAGTCCGATCCTATTCGCTCGGCCGTCAACGTCGTGACGGTCGGTGACAAGTTCATCTTCTCGAACGCCATCCGCGCCGAGTGCCACGTCTTCGACAAAGCGACGGGCAAAATCACTTACCGATTCGATCTCGATTACAATTGTGCGCGGTTCACATTTTCGGAACCGTTTCTGATGGGACCGAATATGGACATGCTGGATTTGTCCAACGGACACAAGTTGGTTGCCACCGGCCCGGCCGTCGACTCGCGAGAGTGTCTGGGGTCGGCGGTATCGAATGGCCGAATCTTCTACATCTCTCAGGCGAGCGGCTTGGAGATGTCGGCCGTTTGCGGCGAGGACGCCAAGCGACTGAAGCCAGCGTGGGAGAAACGATAGACAAAATGAGGAACGCTAATTCTCACTGATCGTCGCTAATCGTCAATCAGTGGCGATTAAGGGGAATCAGCGTTCCCAAGTTTGGTGATTCCACTTGCAGGTCTGATAATGCTTCGCTTGGCAACGAATAGCTCGTTTAACGGTAAGCCGCAGGCGACGGTTTTGACGGGAACAGCCATCGCCTGCGGCTGGCCGTTAAACGAGAAAATGTGCCATTTTCAACCGCGAGCGGTATAGTCTGAATTCACCGATCCTCGTGAATTCGATCTTAAGCACTTCGCGACCGTGTCTCGATACGTTTCAATCGGTGGGGCGTTGTGATCGGATAGCTTGCCAAGATCATCGAGACGGCGAATTTCGAGCGCGACATTGAGGAATGGATTGCCTTCCAGTTCCGTCTGCTCGTCCGGCGAGAGCCGACCGCCTTGAACTTCGAGACTGCGTTTTGAACCGTCCGAAAGCTGGTCGTAGTATTCGGGATCGGTCGAACACAAGTAACGTTTCGCCGCGACGTGCAATCGGATTGGTTCCGTCACTTGTTCTGGAAAATAGTCCGTCAGAAAATCCGCGCCGACCTCTTCGTGAATGAAGTCCTGTTTCGGCGGCCCTTGTTGTGCCTCGAATTCACCGACCAACAAATGGCCAATGTCGTGCAACAACGCTGCCGTCACTGCTTCGTCACCAAAATCGCGTTGCTGTGCCAACTCGGCACATTGCAATGCGTGCTCGATCTGAGTCACAATCTCGTCGTAAAAGGTTTGTCCATGTTCGGCCATGAAAGCAAACAATTCGTCCACCATCTGCTCGGCGGCGGCTCCGGCTAACCGTTGCCGTAATCGATCCCGGATTGTTCCGGACATCAGTCAACTCCTTTGTTGTACTCGTGCGGGGCGGGTACTTACTGTGTGTTGTCGTGAGCAATTGTGGCATAAACAGAGTTTGTCCGACAATCGTCGGCAACGCTATGAAATGGTTGCCATTCATCCCGCCCAGTTGAAGCAGTTCGGGAAATCCGATACCTAAGACTCATCTTCAGTCACTCCGAACTGAAACTCGGCTGCATCACAGCCATGCCATGATGTCCGAGAAGTGAACGTGGATTAGATTGAAGAATGAATCGCTTTCGTTTATGGATTCGATTGCACAATATGGTCAAAAGGATTGGTTCCCGGAATTCACAATGGGTGCCACATCATCTTGCCGTTCAGGCAAGGTGTGCGGCGCAGCCGCCGGAAATCGCTCTTCCACGATCGGAGCAAAATTTCAGATTCACAAATCATGCCGGTGAGCACTCACAGCGGAAATTTCTTTCAGCCAGCGAAAGAACGGTTTCCCGTCGCTGCGCGACACGCCTTGCTTGAACGGCAAGACGTGCTACCCATCAGAATGACTTTTCGGGAATCAATTGATTCTCAGTTTCTAAGGATAATCAGATGCAACGATTGGACATTTCGCAAGCACTGCTGGTGACACTCATTCTGGTTTTGGTCTGTGCGGCGGCATCGACGGCGGCGGAAACATCCGTATTGAAACCGCGGCGGGCGTGGACGACGTCGCGGATCGCGGGAACTCCAGAACCGCCGCCGCCGTTTCGAATTGCTCCTGCGTTTCCCGGAGTGCGATTTGACAAACCGACCAGCATTCAAGAGTTGCCTGGCGAGGATCGTATTCTCGTCACCGAAATTGGCGGCAAGATCTTCAGCTTTAAGAAAGCGAAAAGTACGACGAAGAAGGACCTTGTTGTCGACATAACGAAATCGCTGCCAAGCGAACTTGCCGAAACAGGCGTTTCATTATTTCATGCGACTCTGCATCCCAAGTTCTCGCGGAACCGCTTTCTGTATGTTTGCTATGTGCATCCTGGTGACGGAGGCCACACGCGCGTCTCGCGCTTCACGCTCACCAATTATTCTCCGCAGCGCGTTGTGCCGAACAGCGAGCGAATTGTGATCACGTGGCCGTCCGGCGGGCACAACGGCGGATGCTTACAGTTTGGAAAGGACGGATATCTCTATATCTCGACGGGTGACGGATCGGGACCGAATCCGCCCGATGGCCTGACAACCGGCCAAGATGTCTCGGACCTGCTTGGCGCAGTATTGCGCATCGATGTCGATCGCACCACTCCTGATCGCACATACGTTGTTCCGTCGGACAATCCGTTTGTTGATGTCGACGGTGCGCGTCCGGAGATTTGGGCGTACGGACTCCGCAATCCGTGGAAATTCGGCGTCGATTCGAAGACCGGAGAAATCTTCGCGGCCGATAATGGCTGGGAGACCTGGGAAATGGTCCACCGCATTGTTCGCGGCGGAAACTGCGGTTGGCCGGTGATGGAAGGACGCCGGGTCTTGAGGTCGGAAGTCAAACCGGGACCAACGCCGATCATCCCTCCCGTGAAAGATCACTCGCACACCGAAGCTAACTCAGTCATCGGCGGACCTGTTTATCGAGGTGACAAGCTGCGTGATCTTGGCGGCTCGTTCGTCTACGGCGACTATATCACGGGAACGATTTGGGCGCTGCGGCACGAAAATGACGATACGTATTCTCATTCGACGCTCGTTGACACCGATCAGCGGATCGTTGCGTTTGCCGAAGGAAGTGCCGGTGAGTTATTTGTTCTCGACTACGATCTCACCGGACAAATTTACGAGTTGCTGCCGTCCGGACTAAAGGATAACTCGGCGAGTTTTCCACGGCGTCTCAGCGAGACCGGATTGTTCGCTTCGCTAAAGGACTTGCGGCCAGCAACGGGCGTCATTCCGTACAACGTGCAAGTCAATCCGTGGACCGACGGTGCGAAGTCTCAACGATGGGTGGCGATTCCAGGAAATGGACGGATCCGACTTGCAGCTGGCGACGAACCAGCGGCCTATCCCGATGGCACTGTCTTCGTGAAACACTTGAGCTTGCCACAAGGCCCAAACCGCGAACCATTGCGGTTGGAAACACAGATTCTGCACTACGAGCATGGCCAATGGCATCCCTATAGCTATCTCTGGGACGAGGCCGGCAAAGACGCTCATTTGGTGGTTTCAATTGGCGCTAACCGCGCTCTGCAATTATCGGGATCGGATAGGAATGATCGCAGCACCGAACGTACTTGGCATGTCGGTGCTCAAAACGAATGCAAACTGTGCCATAACGCCGGATCGCAATTTGTTCTGGGTTTCGTGCCCAATCAACTGAGCCGGCCTTACGACGACGATGATTCCAATTCGGTCACCCACTTAGCGGCCTTGGCCGCTCAAAACGTTATTCGCGAATCACCTTCAATCGCGGCCGACGATCCGATGCAGCTTGTTGATCCACACGACAAGTCACAGGATTTGAACGACCGAGCCCGTAGTTACCTGCACGCCAATTGCGCCAGTTGTCATCATCCGGGCGGAAACGCGATTGTCTCGTTCTATCTGCGTCGTGACCTGCCGCTTAGCAAAACGAATACCGACAAGGGAACCGGCATCGGCACGTTTGGAATGCGAAACGCCAAGATCATCGTGGCGGGCGATCCCTACCGTTCGGTATTGATGTACCGCATGTCGAAACTCGGCTATGCACGGATGCCGTACATCGGTTCGCAGGTCGTCGACAGCGCGGGGCTCGCTTTGATCGAGCAGTGGATTCGGTCGCTTTCCGGAAATGTGACGGCGATTTCGTCGAATCCCTTGGTCACGATTTCACCCGATGCGACGGCATTGCAACTTCTCGCCCAAAAAGACGTCAAACAACGTGACCGGCGAGACAGCGCGATTGTGGAACTCACAAAATCAACCGAAGGCTCGTTGGCACTGATCGCCAGAATGCATGCTGGGACATTGGATCGCAAAGACCACGATTCGGCTGTGACGATCGGCTACAAATCCTCCAGCA
>CAUZVF010000141.1:0-8665 GCA_963582955.1 Planctomycetota bacterium | reverse complement strand
AGCCATTCCCGTGCTGGTTGATGTCGACCCGTACAACTGGAACATGGATCCGAAGCAGCTTGATGTGGGCGTCACGGACCAGACGGCGGCCATCATCATTTCTCACCTGCATGGCGGCTTCGTACCGATGTACGACGCGTACCATGTGATCGACCGCCACGGAATTCCAGTCATCGAAGACGCCTGCCAGGTTCCGGGCGGGAATATCCATGGTTGCAGAGCCGGAACGAATGGCGACGTCGGCGTCTTCAGTTTTGGCGGCAGCAAGTTGATGACTTCGGGACGCGGCGGGTGTCTGTTCGGCGACGCCGCAATCATCCAGCGAGCCCGTATCTACGCCAACCGGGGTAATGACGCCTATCCCCTGTCGGAATTCCAAGCGGCCATCTTGGTTCCGCAGCTCGAACAACTTGACGAACGCAACATTACCCGTGATGCCAATGCTCAGTTTCTGTGCCGTGAACTTCGGCAGCGCGACGGTTTGGTTCCGTTCCAAAACCGGGAAGTGGCGGACATGCCGTATGGATCGCAACCGGTTTTCTACAAGGTTGGTTTCCAGTACGAACCGGCGGCGTTCGATGGACTCTCGCGAGACGTCTTCGCCCGAGCCATGCGAGCGGAAGGCATTGCCCTCGATCCGGGATTCCGGTCGCTTCACAAAATTCATGGCCGACGACGATTCCGTTCCGTCGGAGAATTGCCCAACGCAACGGATGCCGACGAACGAGTGCTGACGCTGCACCATCCGATTCTGCTGGGAACCCACGACGACATGCGGCAAATCCTCGACGCCGTTGAAAAGATCCGCCGGTATGCGAAGATAATTCGACAGAAACTTGATCTGGCATAAGAAAGGAAGACGATGATGGATTTCGCGGCGAAATATGACGAGGGTCTGACGTACAACGACTTCTTGGAAAAATATGGCTCCGACGAACATCGCCGCCGTTGGTCGGGCGTGCATAATGACGTCCAATTGTCGGATTCTCAAAGAGAACTATTGCGGAGTTTCGTGCGCGAGATGAAGGTTCTGGTTCTCGCGGGTGCTTGGTGTGGAGATTGCGTCAACCAGTGTCCGATTTGGGATCACTTTGCCGCCCAGAACGACAAGATCGGTATCCGTTATTTCGACCGAGACGACAACCCCGACCTGTGCGAAGAACTATCGGTTTGCGGTGGCCACCGAGTTCCGGCAATTCTGTTCCTCAGTGAAGACGGCTTTCCTTGCGGCCGGTACGGAGACCGCACGCTCGCGAAGTACCGCCAGATGGTGGCCGACCAATTCGGCGCGGCGTGTCCGACGGGACTGGTTCCCCAAGAACAGACATTGCTGCAAAACGTCACGCAGGAATGGCTGAATGAGTTCGAACGCATTCAATTGATGCTGCGCACTTCCGGCCGATTGCGAGAAATGCACGCCGATTAGCCAGTAGCGGGAGAATAAGAATCCAGTAGGACAGGCACTCTTGCCCGTCGCGGTCAAGACGGGCAAGAGTGCCCGTCCTACAAACGCTGGTAGATTACTTTCCCGCCGTTGCCTTCGTGAATTATTCCTTCACCAACACAACACCTTCCGCTTCAATCCGCTTGAACATTGCCCGATATTCGGGCGAGCCGTCGTCGTCCCACCATTTGGTCGTTAATGGCGCTGCATAGCTCATTGGCACCAGCCGTCGCACATCGGGCCGGACCATGAAGATCGGCTGCTTCGGATCGGCGATGTTGTACATCACCGACTTGTTTTTGAACGATGTCTTGATGATCCACTTTTTCTGTTCGGGCAGTTTCAACGTCTTCAGCCGTTCCAACTCTGCGCGATCCAACGTCACACCCAGACCCGGGCGTTCGGAAACTCGCAACATTCCGTTGACCGGTTCGGGACGTTCCTTCACGACGTCTGACTTCCACGTTTCGGCGTCACAATGAAACTGCAGGCTGCCGGTCTTGAACGCTGCTTGCATGTGTGTCGTCATCGAGCGTGTAATGTGTCCGCCAACATTCTGCAGCATGAACGGCAAATTCGCCGCGGCGAAAAGACCGGCGCGGCGCATGGCGACGCCGATCTTCGCATGTCCCATGATGTATCCATCCGCCGGACGGCGCAGGACTTCAAACGTCGCTCCTAGCGGACTGTGATGCAGCAGCACCGGCAACCGAACTCGTTTACGCAATTCCGCATAGCCCTCGATGTCTTTTTCGATCAGCGGGTCTTCGAAACTGCCCGAGATGCGATATCGTGCCATCTTTTCGAGCAACTCCGGCATGTGGTCGTTGGTGCCGCCCATCGTCAGATCGAATTGAATCTTGAAACCTTCCGGAGCGACCGACTGCATGGCTGCCAATTGATCGAAAACGTTTTCAAACGGCGACAGGTGATACTTCATCCAAGTGTATCCGCGAGCCGCATACCGCATGACTGCCTCGGCCATCAACTTCGGATCGGCCGACACGGTCCACGATCCGACGGGCACCCAACGGCGATAGCGCTGGCCGAACAACTTATAGACGGGCACGCCCGCCGCCTGCCCCATCAGATCATACATGGCCGTGCCCAGACCCAACGACGTTTCGTCGCCGATCCAATCGAACGGATTCGTGCCAATGTACTTTTCGATGGTCTCGTCGGGTTCGCGGCTGCCGCTCTCGCCGAGGCCGATCAATCCGTTATTCGTGTGAGCCACATAGACCGTCCGATGCGACGGCCCGTAGAAGTGATTCAACTTGTAGGCAATCCAGTCGTGATAATCGACGGTGATGTCATGCGCCTCGATGTCGGTGACGGTGATCTTGCCGTGGCGATCGGTTGCTTGCTGCTTGGCCGCGAGTGCCGATTTCCACGCACGACCTAGAACACTGCCAGCCAAAGTGGATGCTGCCGCGTTCGAGAGAAAACGGCGACGTGTCATCGAATTCATGTTCACGCCCTTTCTGAGTCAGTTCTTCGTACGACGACTTCGTGAGTTGTTGTTTTCCTGCGCGCAACTCGCGGTAGCATGGGCCCCCCGGCCCGTGTCGCGGCCGTTCACGGGCCGGGGGCCCATGCTACGTTCGGTTGCAGCCCGCGGCTACGGGTTAAACGATCGCAGCACTCACTTTCCAATATGAGCCCGTACTTTGCCGGCGACCTCATTGGCCGCTTGGATCATCAACATCACATCGACACCGAACGAGATCCATTGAATTCCCATATCAGCCCAGGCACACAGTTGATCGGGATCGGATCCGACGGAAATCCCCACGGGAATGTTGGCGTCCCGAGCTTTCGCAATCACCGTTTCAATCACCTTTAATACTTCGGGATGCCGCGGCTGAGTGCGGTATCCCATCGATGCCGACAAATCTTGCGGACCGAAGGCGATGCTGCTCAGTCCCGGCACGGCCAAAATCTCGTCGATGTTCTCGACAGCTTCTACCTGTTCGATTTGCACGACGACGATAATGTTTTCGTTCGCCTCTTGTACGTACTGCCCGGCATCGACACGTCCGTAATTCAACGGCCGCAGCGGTCCGAATCCGCGGATGCCTTCCGGCGGATACCGGCAAGCAGCGACGGCCTTGGCCGCATCTTCTGCGTTACTGACCATCGGAACGATCACGCCGTCGGCTCCGATGTCGAGCACCGGCTTGATCAGCACGGGATCGTTCCACGGCACGCGGACCAGCGAGGCACAATCGGTTCCTTTCAGCGCCATCAGGTGTCCCTTGACGCTCTCCAGCGACATTGATGTGTGTTCGGTGTCAATCCACAGGAAATCAAGATCCGGAGCCACCGCCTCGACGACCATCGGATCGGACGAACTGATCCCGGTCCCCAAACAAAGCTGACCACGCGCCAGTTTTTCGGTAAACGTTTTCGAATTTTGCATCGATGTCTTTCTTCATTGAGATGCGAACCGAGATTGTCACATCAGACTTGCCAAGATGCCGCCGTCAACCACAATGACCGACCCAGTCATGTAACTGCCCGCATCACTGGCCAACAGCAGCACGGGACCGACCAGTTCCTTGGGATCTCCCCAGCGGCCAAGCGCCGTGCGATCCGAAAGCCGGTCGCGTTGTTCTTCCGTCAACAGAGTCTTCGGAAGTTGCGTCAAAAATGGACCCGGGGCAATGCAATTCACGGTGATGCCGTGCCGACCCAAATCGATCGCCGACGACCGCGACATTCCGATTAACCCAGCCTTCGTGGCCGCGTACACATTCCGAGCCGGCGCGCCGGACAGTCCCACGATCGAAGAAATATGAATAATGCGTCCCCAACCACGCTTCTTCATGCCGGGAGCCAACGCACGCGTCAACGCCATGCAACTTGTCAGGTTCAATTCAACAATCTGGTCCCAATCCTCATCACGAATCTCGTCGATCACCTGAGGCGTATTGCTGCCCGCGTTGTTGACGAGAATGTCGACCTGCCCCAATTCGTCTTGCGCCGTCTGCACCAGACGAGCCACACTGTCACGATCTGTCATGTCGGCCACCGTCCACAGGACGCGACCGTTGGTCGATTCTTCAATCTCGGCAGCCGTCACCTTCAATTCGTCTGCATGACGGCTGCAGATCATGACGGTCGCTCCGGCCTCGGCGAATCCCTGCGCAATCGCCTTCCCAAGTCCTTTGCTGCCGCCCGTGACTAAAGCCTTGCGATCTGTCAGATCAAACAGTTTGTGATTCATCATGTTTCTCAAGCCAGCTATCGATCAAACGAACCCGCAATATAGCAATTCAAAACGTTTCCTGCCGAGTCGCGAACCATGCCCAAGACTTGACTTGGCGTACGTCCAGCGCGAGCTTGTCACGGCAGGTTTTCCAGGTCCGCCAAGTCCTTGGCGCAACCGACGGTTGATTGTTCTGAACGTCGAAAGTGCTGATCGGCGCCAAAGGTCCGAATAATCGTTCAGAACAAACACGCCTCGCGTGCCCGATTGCTTGCGTGTTTGTTAGCTTTGAGATCTTCAAGGCTGACGATGGTGACAGTGATGCCATCGATCGTGCTCTCCACCCGACGGCCATAGCACTCGGCAAACACCACACCAGAGATTGTGGTGTGAATCTCGATGCGTATCGGTGGGACGCCCATCCGGACAATCCTGTTTTCCGCGAGAAAAAGACCGCTGTTGGTGGACAAAAGAGGACTGGGGTCATTTTGGCGATGTTGGCTGTTGCTTGCGGGGACGGCCACGAGGGCGGAGGGTATAACCCAAGCCCGTTCGCCCCGCGACTTTTTTCGTCCACGCCTGATCTCCAAACGGCCGGCCACGTTGAACAGAGACACGTAACGCTTGAAGTTCTTTCTCATTGAGCGGCTGATTGACCCGTTCGATCCAGTTTGCCGTGCGAGCAATGGGCCAGCGCGTGAGCAGCTTTGGAACAGGTTCCGGCTGCTGTGTCCAGCGCCACAAGGAACCGTATCGCCAATCTTCCGCGCGCCCCACCATACCCGCGCGAAGCGGATTTCGCTCGACGTAACGGCAAACAACCAGGAAATGATCGTCATTGGCAACGGGAAAGCTCTTGAACCGTGACTGGTATAAATGTCCTTCACCCGCTGTGTGATAGTGCGCGTGGTGACGTTGCGTGTGCGTGGCAGTAACCCATCGAAGCAGCCGCCCCATCTGTCCGTCCTCGCCTGGCCGCAGTACCATGTGCCAGTGGTTGGGCATCAGTGTGAAGGAAAACAGCTCAACGGGATACCGTTCCAGCCCTTCACCCAGCACCCGCAGGAATGCTTGATAGTCTTCCCCTTTGTGGAAGATCGTTTGCCGTGCATTCCCGCGATTCAGGACATGGTAGATGGACCCGGCTTCATCAGCACGCTTTTGCCGAGGCATGACACACTCCTGATTGAACTCCGTTTGTTACGTTGCTCAATCGGAAAGCATAACCGCGTGCCCACCGCATTAAAAGACTCCCGTCCCCTTTTTAACTCGCGACACACTTTTACGGCAAGAACCGCCCGCGTTCTGCCGCGGTGGGCAATCGGCAGGCTTCTTTCCTTCCGAAGAAGCGATACCGTGTTCGCGAAATCATCCGATACGCAACATCGCGGATTGGACGAGGGATCAACCACAACAACGCGGCGGCGATCTTCCAGATTCCACCAAGATTCCAAAACAAACGCACGATCGCCGCCGACCTGCGATATGCCTTGCCTTGATTGAGAAACACAACGGTATCCAGCCGTTCGCGGTCGCTGGATGACAAGCATTCGACCGCCGTTTCGCCCTGCAACGGAGCAAACAGGATCAGCCGCCGTGAATCGCGGACGATCGCAAAGTCAACGAACCGATTGCACAGCCCGCAGACGCCGTCGAAGAACAGAATCGACGCGACCGATTGTTCTGATGGCGTCGTCGCCATTTCGGTTTCCGGAATGTCAGCGTTTGGCATGGTATGCTTATTTGCTCTGCACGGTCAAAGTTTGACGATCACACGGCCGAGATGGCGGCTCAAAACCGCAATTCGTAACTGGAATGAATAAAACCGCAAAGCCCCAATTAGATTAACTCGGCCAAACGAAATTGCACTTTCGAAAGCCACAGCCGGAATCAACGCGATTTTCCGTGTATTTTGCCCAACAAATTGCGTATCAATCATTAGAGAGAAATCGTGGCCACGAAGAGACACGGCAACAAGTCTCGGCAGTGATCATTCCGAATCAAATGATGAGAATGGCACGGCCATCGTGAAGTGGTTTATCCGAATTCGTTTCTTTTTACCAACTCGTCGTCAATTTCCGCCACGGCCAAATTTGTCAAGAATCCCTCGCGAACTTGGTCGGTAGTCACTTACAATGTCGGTTGGGCGCTGGAAGTTCGGCATTTCCGCCAAGTCACCCTAACGGTCGAATTCGCCGGAGTATTCGTTTTGCCAAGTCAGACAACACAAACAGTGAAAACGGAATCCGGCAATTCCGTGACTGCGTTGATTTGCGAACCCAACGGCGAACTCAGCAAAGCCGCCGACCGCACATGGTACGGAGCACTCGGTATCTCGACCATCATCCACGTTTGCGTGATTGGCATCATCGGGTTATGGACAATTGCCGAAAACGATTCGTTTTCTTCGATGGGAGTTGACACGGCTTGGAACGAATCAAGTGACGACACCGTCGACGAAACTCGCGTCGAGACGGTCGAAATCTCCCGCGAGCGAACCGTTCGGCAGTCCGCGGGATCGCTCGTGAGCACGGCTCTGTTGCCGCAACCGACGAAAGTGCCAGAGCTTTTCACTCTGCCGGACGATGGACTGTTCGCCGCGTTGGTGTCGGACCAACTGCAAGGGGCACTGAATCTGAACCAACACGTCACGGTCAATGATGCAAACTTGCCAGGTAACGGCAACGGAAACAGCGAAGGCAATGGCGAGGACAAGACCAACGGTTTCTTCGGTACTGGCACGACCGGCAAATCGTTTGTGTTTGTCGTCGATTGCTCACTGAGCATGAATCATCCGCACGCCAGCGAAGCCAAGACTCGATTCCGAAGGCTGAAAGTTGAGTTAGTCAAAACGATCACACGAATGAACGCCGAGAACCGGTTCTTCATCATCTTCTTCAACGAGACGGCCATCCCCATGCCGGCCCGATCGCTGCAATTCGCCACGGCCTCACGTCAAAAGCAGTACTTGTATTGGATGCAAAAAGTCCGCGCCATCGGTGATACTGATCCCCGCCCTGCCCTGCGGATGGCACTGAAACTGCGGCCCGACGTCATTTATTTCTTGACCGACGGAGTCTTCGAGCTTCCTATTCAACGTGACTTGCTGAAGATGAAGAAAACCAAGGCGACGATTCACACCTTTTCGTTCTCGCATCCCGTCACATCCACAATGCAACAGGCGATCGAGTTCCTCAAGAACAAACAACCGACCCGCGCCCGTCGGTTGTGTCGCGGAAACGAATACGACATCTGCCGCACGCTAGTTCGCTCGGAAGCGTTGCTGAAAGAAGTCGCCGACCGAACGGGTGGCAAGTACTACCTGATCCCGTAGAGCGGCAACACGACAAGGATTCTCAATTCTGGCGAGATTGCACGTCATAAAGGGCAGTCGTGTCATGATGCAGAAGCAGACTTCATCGGCACCGTTTTCTTCTGGCGTGAGGAAATCGTCGAAACGGTTGTCGATCACCGTCGACAATTCGTTGATAGTAACCGTTGTCATTTCGTTGACAGTCATCGTGTTTGCGAGTTGGTATGTCGTTCTTCAGCCAGCACACTATCCCATCGTCAGCACTCACGCGATTTCCGTGTCTCCATCGGGCCGGATGATTGCCTTTCAAACTTATAATGAAATATCGTCGACTCGATTGCCAAAGTGGCTGCATGATCTCGTAGGTTCCTATCGTGACTCAAATGTCTTGCCTATATGGGTATACTCTTTTGATGAAAAGCTCTCTCGCCAACTTCTTGCAGACTCAAACATCAACTTCTACTCCCGGTCCAAGTTCGCATGGAGCCCGAACGAAACAAGTTTTTTGTATAAACCGTGGTCAATCGATTCGATCGCACAATTATCACAGTTCGACATGATCCACCAAAGGAGCAACGTCCTCGCACACTCTTCTGACCGTTGGATTGAGAATTTCCAATTCAACCCGAACGGGCAATATTTTTGTTTCGTCCATAACTCTGATGACAAAATCCTAGAACTCCACGACTTGGGATCA
>CAUZVF010000140.1:0-8676 GCA_963582955.1 Planctomycetota bacterium | reverse complement strand
CGACATAAGCGTTCAATTTGCCTTTGCCATTTCGCCACGTCCGCAACAGCCGGCCATTCGGATCTCGCATCTGAGTGAGAACGAACATGCCTGCTTTCTGTGCCACTTTGATGTAGTCAGGGCGTTGCAGAACATTGCCCGCGTTGGCAAACGCCCGGATCATCAGACCGTTCCAACTGGCCAATACTTTGTCGTCTCGCAGTGGACTCTTGCGTTGCTTACGCGCCGCGAGGACTTTTTGCCGCATGCCGTCGATCCGGGCGAGCAAGTCGGCCCGTGAAATCTTGCGAGCCGCCGCAATCTGCTCGGCCGGCTCCGGCAAATGCAACACGTAGCCGTGTTCGAAGTACTTCGTTTCCCGCATGCCGAACACGGTCTTGAAAAGGTCTGCTTCCTTTTCCGTCAGAATTTCATCGATTTCCTCGGACGACCAAGCATAGTACTTGCCTTCAATGGCATCGGTTTCCGCATCGAGCGCTGAATAGAAGCCTCCTTGCGGATCGGTCATGTCGGCCAGGACAAACCGAAAGATGCCCTCCGCAGCTTCACGATAGAGCGGTTTGCCGGTCTGCCGAAATGCCTCGACGTAGACATCGGCCAACTGAGCGTTGTCGTACAGCATCTTTTCAAAGTGCGGCACCATCCAGGCGCGATCGGTGCTGTACCGGTGAAATCCGCCGGCAAGATGATCGTGAATGCCTCCGGCCGCGATTTGGTCGAGTGTGTGGTAAACGACCTTCTTCGTTTGGTCGTTTTGATTCGTGCGAATCTCGTACTGCAACAGAGCTAATTTGGTCGGGACGGGAAACTTCGGGCGATCGGGTTTGTCCGCGTTGAAATCGACGCCGCCATATTTCGGATCGAATGTCGTCTGCAACGCATCCGCCGCCTGCTTAACAAGCTGTTCGTCGATCTTCGCCGTACTCAGCGTGAACTTTGGTTGCATCGTCCGCCGGACATGCTCGGTCAGTGTTGCGGCATTGCCTTCGACCGCCTTCCGGTCTTCGGTCCAGACCTTGTTGATCCGTTTCAAGACTGTCGAAAATCCAACACGTCCGCCTTCGTCTTCCGGTGGAAAATACGTGCCGCCCGCGAAAGGTTGCCCTTTGGGAGTCAGAAACATCGACAACGGCCAGCCACCGCCTTGAGGTGATCCAAGCAATTGGAAATAGAGGTGCAACGACGTCATGTAAATGTCATCGATATCGGGACGCTCTTCCCGGTCGATCTTGATGTTCACGAAGTGCTTGTTCATGTACTTGGCGATCTCTTCGTTGGAAAAGACTTTGCGTTCCATGACATGGCACCAAAAGCAACTGCTGTATCCGATCGACAGAAAGATCGGCTTGCCTTCCTTTTGGGCTTTCTCGAACGCTTCCGGCCCCCACGGATACCAGTCGACGGGATTATGCGCATGCAGCAACAGGTAGGGGCTGCTTTCGCCGGCCAGGCGGTTGGCGGGATATTTCTTGGCGTGGCCACTTGCTGGCTTGTCGGATGTTTCGCGAGTTTTCGTCGCCTTCGATTCATCCACGTCGGCAAGAGCGTCGGTGCCTTCGGCCGAACACCCCGAAATCTGCGGAACACTTGCGGCTGCAAGAAACAATAAGATCAGGCACTTTGAATTCATGACGCTCGCGTCCCGTGCTGTTTTTGACGGTCTTGATTTGGCAGCGGCAGCAACTTTGCCGACGCCACGTCATTCTAACGACATCCAGCGTCTGGGGCGCTAGTATTTTGCCCATGCCGGCTGTCGAGTGCCTTCTTCGCGGTGCGGGTGCTTTGACAGACATCGCTCAAATCCGTGACTGGAATCAATCCGCCGACCGCGCGGCGGCAGAATAGGTCGAGGATGACTTGTATCTCCGAGCGATCGGACAATAAGGATTCGGTCTTCGACAATTCGCCGTTTGACCAAGTGATCTCCGTCACGCCTCGAATTGTTGCAATCCCCCTTTGGCATTCGACGGTGACTCTTGGAAATTCCTTGACATGACGCCGGCCGTCGTCACTTGATGGCGTTCGACAAACGACGAGTTCCGCCAACGGCCGCCCGTTATCTGGTTCCGCGAATTCGGTTGTCTCGATGCTATCCCGACGGCCGGCATACATGAGCCGCGCGGTGAATTCATCGGCTCGGACGGCGGTCGACTGAGTCTCGATGCGGTTGTCCGGTTCGGACATTACGTCAATGGGCGTATCACGAAAAATGTACGAGCACCAGTCGATCCAGCCGACGAATTCTGAAGTGATTTGCGAGTTCGTGTGATCGGATTCCAATACGTCTTCATTGATGCCGCTGATTTGAATTCGAAGCGGACGTCCCAATTGAGTCGCCATCAGCTCCTGCAAACGGCCGGTTGCCGGAGTGTAACGGCGATCCAACTCGGGCACGACCATCACTCCGTTGTTGGATGCTTTGGCGTGAATGCGTTCCAACTCGCCCAGATCATTTCCCAACGGTGTGGCCACATACAGAGGCTTACCCGCCGAAAGCACCAAATTCAAAGCGGCGGTTCCAAACCACGCCGAATCAAGAAGCAAAACCGCTTGAACGCTGGGCCGTTCGACGAGATCGAGGATGCCTTTGGCTGGTTCGGCGTCGAGAGATTGGGCAACCAAGCGGCAGTGCCCAGCAATCGAATCGTAAACCGCGCGGACGCGCACACGGTTGCCGAGTTTCTTCAGTGCCGGCAGGTAACTCGAGTCCCACCGTGGACCGACTCCGATGACTCCGAGACTTAACATGTCCGATTGGTCTGAGGTGAATGATGCTGACTGAAGACCGGGATCATATTATGGATTCCGTCTTCGTGCCATTCACACTGACCTCACCAATTCGCGGATCGGTTCACCATGTTCGACCAGATAGAGCGGACGGCCGGTTCGATCGGGGAACGCGACCGCGCGGGAATCGATACCCAGATGATGATAAATCGTCGCGGCGACATCTTCGGGGCTCAGCGATCGATTGGCAACATAGGCTCCGTGTTCGTCCGACGCGCCGACAACGATGCCTTGTTGCAAACGTCCGCCGCCCATCAGGACGCTGAACGTCTTGCCCCAATGATCGCGGCCGGCGGCGGAATTCATTTTCGGAGTTCGGCCGAACTCGCCCATCGCCACGACCAGCGTTTTTTCGTAAAGACCGCGATCGACGAGGTCTCGCACGAGCGCGGACAAGGCGCGATCGAAGGGCGGGATCAGCAGGTTGGCTCCCTTTTCCGTGGCGTAACGATTCGACGTGCCGTGGTGGTCCCAAGGTTGAGTGTTCACGGTTACGAAAGTCACGCCGCGTTCGACCAAACGGCGTGCCAGCAGAGCACTCTGGCCAAACTCGTGCCGGCCATACGAATCGCGAATGGCTTCGGTTTCGGCCGAGATATCGAATGCGTCGCGAACTTGCCGACTGGTCAGCAAACCGAACGCCGCCTGCTGTTGTTCGGTCATGTCGGCCTTGCCCGTGTCGGATCGTTTCAAGTAGCGGTCGACCGACTTCAACAATTCGCGACGGTTTTCGAGCCGGTTGAACGTGAGATTCCCAACGAGCGCCAAATCGCGGACTCGAAAGTTGGCCGAGTTGGGATCGGAATTCACGATGAAAGGATTATGGCCGCCACCGAGATACGTGGCATAGTGAAACAGGTTGTCGGTTCCACCGCGCAGATGCGGAGCTGCCGCGTAGGCCGGCATCCCCGGCACGCAGGAGCCGCGTACTGCCGATGCGACAGAACCCAGTGACGGACGGCGCTGGATTTTGTTGTCGGGCTTGTTGAAGTCCGGTCCTTCAAAACCGGTCAACATCCAATGATTGCCTTTCGTGTGATCTCCCGAGCCATGATTGACGCTGCGGATCACCGACAGTTTGTCAGCGATCTTTGCCTGTTCGGGCAATGTCTCGCTGAATTGAATGCCGGGCACGTTGGTCGAGATGGCTCCGAACGGTCCGCGATATTGCGAGACGGCATCAGGCTTCGGGTCCCAAGTTTCATGATGCCCCGGCCCACCGCTCATCCACATCAAGATCACACTGGTATCGTTGCGAGGCGCAACCGAGGCAGTCTTCGCAGTCGCTGCGTGCGTTTGAATCTGCAGGTACTGCGACAGCGTCAACCCACCGAGCCCCAGCGTTCCCGCCTGTACGAAGTTGCGGCGTGTCAGGTTTTCACAATCGCTTTGCGCACTGCCGGTGACTTTGAACATGCCGTGAGAGCCCTTGTTGCAATTTCGATGTCTTCACAAGTCTAGCACACAATCTGCATCGGGTCGATTCGGTCCGCAATTGGGTTAAGAACGGGCGAGCCGGATGCGTCAGCTTCCGGATTTCACGGAACGCAGGGGACTCACGTCCCCGCTAGCACGGATTATTCGGCAGCGGTAGGGTGCTGTCGAGCAAACCGCTACTCGTGGTGCGTCCGCGCTCGCCAATCACTCAATCAAACTTCACTAAAACGTGATTTGACAATTGACTGGTTTGTGAAGACGCACCAAGGACTTACGCGAGCTTGACTCACCCTACTTGAATAATCCCCGCTAGCCGGTTTTGAAATTGCTTCTACCTAAAAACGCGCGGCCGCCGGGCGAATATAGAATCTACATCAACCGGCATCGTCGTCGTCATCCGCGTTTCCAAATAATGGAATCGTGCAATCAACCAACAACCATGATGCAGCGCACAATAGGTACACAATTCCCACAATAACGAAGACCGGCATCCATCCGTGATTGTCGGAAATCCAGCCGTACACGGGCGAGATAAGACCGACAAATAGTCCGGCAATGCAGTTGTTAAATGCGAACACAGTTGCTGTCGCTTTGCCGCCGATATCGGTGATGGTTCCCCAAGAGGTTGACAGGCTCCAATCGCCGAAAAATTTGACGAAGAACAAGAACCCACAAAACACGTACGGCCGGTCGAAGGCCAACAAAGCCGCTAGGATCAAGATGCCGGCCGCGGCCTTCCCCGTCAACGCGACCAACGTTCGCGACCATCGCCGGTTGCCAGTCTTTCGGATCATCCGGTCGTTCAAGAATCCCCCCATCGCTCCGCCGCATGCTCCGCCCAACAGCGGCAACGACGAGAGAACACCCATCTCGGCAAATTTCAGATTATGTACTTGGCTCATGAACAAAGGAATCCACAGTGAATAAATTGAGTCAGCCATGGAGCTGAGGATCGATTGCAAGTTCAATGCAAACAAATTCAAAACCGACCGCCAGCTCATTCTTCGAAACATTTCGCGAAACGTCATACGATCGCGTGGTTTCGCACGGTTGTCTTCGCTACCCCCGGACGGTTCGACTTCCTCGATCAAGTCGACCTCAGCTTGATTTGTCCAAGGATGTTTTCGCGGCGTGTCGCGAAACAACCATAAGAACACAACTCCAAACGCGACTCCGGCAAATACCAGGACGTACAGCGCAGTTCGCCAGTCATCGGGAAAAAAGAATCCGACGAGCAACGCTCCAAAAAGTAGATTGGCGCACGCTGCGCCCATTCGTCCTGAAAAAACGCTGACCCATCCTTGCACCGAAGTTCGAATTGACGATGGATACCAATTACGTGTGATCCGCGACAACGTCGCGAATGCGCCGGCCTGACCGATGCCGAACATCGCCCGCGCCATGACCAGCGATTTGACATTCGGAGCCCACGCGTGCAGCCCCAGACCAAGCGACCACAGAATGATGATTCCGCCTAAAAACAAGTGTGCCCCCATCGCGTCCACAAATAAGCCCGACGGTACTTGGAACGCCATGTAGCCGTAATTGAAACCCGCATCCATCCATCCCAGGGCCTGGTTGCTGAGGCCCCATTCCTCGCTGAGCTTCGGCTTGATCAGCGCGAACGTATAGCGGTGCAGATACAGCATCCACGACGTGCCGCAACAAAGGCCGAAGACAGTCCATCGGACATTCGTCGGGCGGCTGTTGGAGTGATTGTCATCGAGTCGCGATTCGTCGGTGTTCATCGATTCGAGTCATCCTAGGCGAGATCGGAATTTCGAGGATCAGAACACAACGGCCGTGCAGAATCAACGTTGGCCGAATCGTCGATTGATGACAAAGCCGATGGTCCAGCCAGCCAATCCAGCGATGGCGGCAAAACTAACGAATTCGAGAGCTGCGTACCCGAAGGCCGCCCACCATTGAGATCCCTCGAGCACTTCCAGTTTTGGGATCGCCCGTGCGATCGGCACGACGGCTCCCGCGACAACGCCAATGACGGGCAATAACATACGCAGGAACTCGACCGTCACACCGCCGAGGCCGGTCTTTTCTTTCGATATGGGGCTGTCGTTGTCGCGGTCGAGTGATTTGGTGCAGTCGATAAGGAACCAACAGCATGCACTGACGAAGTACATGATGGCGACAACGGTGAGAAGTGGCGCGAAATCCGGAACTGTTGTTTCGACGCCGTCAAATATTCTGGTTGTCTGGCATCGATCCAGAATCGCACCGAAAAGCGGCGGCAAGGTGATTCCGGCGATCGATCCGGCCGTGTTGATAATGCTGAAAACGGTCGCCGAATAGCGACCGCCCAAATCCGTACAGGTTCCCCACACCGTCGGCTGGCTCCAATCGCTAAAAAACTTGACGACGAAGAAAGCCAGCCCCGCAGCGACAGGGTTCGACTGCGCGATTGCCACAAACATCAACACTCCGGCGAGGGCCTTGCCCCAAAATCCAACCGTCGTGCGAGACCATCTGCGGTTGCCGGTTCGCCGAATTAAAATGTCATTGCAATAGGCACCCACCATGCCTCCCACCGAACCGCCCAACAACGGCATGCCGATCAATACGGCAGCCTCTTCCGTAGCCAGGCCGTGTGTCTTTAGAAAATAGCTACCCAGGAACAAACTGTAGAATCCATCGGCCCCGGCATTGTTGAACTGTTGAATGACGAAGAACCACATGTTCCGATTCTTCATGGCCTTTGACCAAGGCAGCACGTTGCGCGTATCGACGGCGTCACGGTCTTGGTCGTCGAGTATCAGATCCCGCTCGGCATCGTTCACGCGAGGGTCGCTTTTGGGCGAGTTGCGAAACAGGATCAGAAACGCAACACCGAACATCAATCCGGTACCCGAGAGCACAATCAGTGCGGCCCGCCATGAAAGCCCCAAAACGCCGATCAGCACCGTGCCCAAAATGATGGGCGACAGAAACCCGCCGCCGCGTCCGAAGAACGTGGCAATCCAACCCTGCATGATTGTGCGGCTTTCTGCTGGAAACCACGTACGCGAGACCTTTGCCAACGACGGATAGGCACCGGCCTGCGTGGCTCCAAATAGAAACCGCATCCCCGCTAGCGACGAGTAGTTGCCCATCAAACCGAGACACGGCAGAGCGAGGGACCACAACACAATGATGATTCCGAGGAATAGATGCGGCCCAATGTAATCGCACAGCATGCCACTGGGAATCTGCCCAGGCCCGTAGGTCCAATTGAAGAATCCTCCGAGTGCGCCTGTCTGAATTTCCGACAGCATGAATTCTTCTTGAATCTTCGGACCGATGATGTTCCACGTGTATCGGTGCAGGTACAAGAAAAACGACGTCCCACACGCTAGCACAAAGATCAACCAGCGGATTTTGCTCGGGCGTGGCGTCGCTGACGATAGGACCGGTTGATCAGAATCTTTGGATGAAGACATACACGCATATTCGGCTGGAATCGATGTGAATTCAAGGAGCCGTGTTCGTGTCAGTTTTTTGGAACGGATGATTGCCCGTAAATCAGCGCGAATTACGAGCGAAATAATGGCGATTCAGAATCGACGTGTCCGATCAATGAACTCGTTGGCCTGGGACGGCACCGTCGTCGGGACTCAGGATGTAGATGTCCTTGCCGCCGGGACCGCAGGCCAGGACCATGCCCTCGCTGACTCCGAATCGCATTTTTCGCGGAGCCAGATTCACACAACAGACAACAAGTCGCCCAACGAGGTCTTCCGGCTCGTAAACACTCTTGATACCGGCGAAGACGTTTCGCCGTTCGTCGCCGCCGAGGCTCAACTTCAGTTGCAGCAGTTTGTCAGCTCCTTCGACGTGTCCGGCTTCGATCACGCGAGCGACGCGCATGTCGACTTTCATGAAATCTTCGAACGAGCAAATCTCGCCAATCATCGGCTCCTTTTCGAGAGCTTCCGGGCCATCGTCGAACTGTTGTGCGGCAGTGGCCTCCGCCGCCTCAGCGGCTGCGTCTGCTTTACTTTCTTCAATCATGGCTTGTACCTTTTTCTCCTCAACGCGTTTCAGCATGTGTTCGAATTTGGAAACCGGCGTGCCGGCGAGCGGTGTCTTCGCCTGGTCCCAACTGGTAATTTGATCGTTCAACAACTCGCCGGTTTGCTTGGCCAGTCGCGGCAGTACTGGGCTGAGATAGATGGCAATTTGCCGGAACAAGTTCAGCGCGACGCTGCAGATGTCGCGCAATTCTTGTTGGCGAGAATCGTCCTTACGCAGTTTCCACGGTTCGTGGTCTTCAACGTACTTGTTGGCGCGATCCGCCAGCAGCATGATCTCGCGCATGGCTGAGTTGTATTCGCAGTTCTCGTACGCGGCAGCGATATCGTCACCTTTGTCGGCGGCGAATTGAAACAGCCCGCCGTCTTCCGGGTAGGTGTCCGAGAGATTTCCCTGCTGCACGAACTTTGCCGCGCGGCTGGCGAT
>CAUZVF010000139.1:0-8684 GCA_963582955.1 Planctomycetota bacterium | reverse complement strand
GTTATTGGCGGTGTTGCAAGACCCGAATCAGTTTCAGCAATTCATCGACACATACATGGTTGAAATCACCGCCGGTGACATGGGGATTTTCAGCGCAGTCGTGTTGCTCGCCGTGATTCTCAGGCTGGGACTCCGGGCGGATCGCCGCTTGATGCTGACTCGCATTCCCACCTTTCACACCGTGTTGATTTTGTGTTCGTTCCTGCCAATGTCGCTGCTGTGTGGTCAGCTGCATTTGTGGGCCAAAGCCGGGTGGGACCGGCTTGTCGAGTTGGCTCCGATACTGCGATACTTTTCAATGACCGACACGATGGACGCGATCCAGCCACTGGCCGAGTCGGCTTCGTTGCCAACATTGATTCTGATTCTCGGTGTCGCTCCCGCTATCAGCGAGGAACTCGTTTTTCGCGGAGTCATCGGACGTGGCTTGGTCGCGCGATTCGGGATTGTGCCGGGAATTCTGCTGACTTCAATCCTGTTCGGCGCCGTTCATCTTCATCCAGCCCATGCCGTCGCTTTGTTTCCATTGGCTGTCATGATTCACCTGGCGTATCTGGCAACACGCAGCTTTTGGGCTCCGGTTTTGATCCATTTCCTGAACAACTCGTTCGCCGCGGTCGTGTTGAAACTGCCGCACGACGACGACGTTTCGGCGATAGCAAGCGAATCCGAATTACCGCTGGCCGTCACGATTTCCGCCGCGGTCAGTTGCGTGTGTGCCGGCATCCTGTTGTGGAGAAGCCGCATGCAATGGAAGCTGCCTGACGGAGACATCTGGAGTCCCGGTTTCGAAACGGTGGAGGCACCGCCGGCCGACTTGCAAGCCGTACCAGAGCGCCGCCGCGTCTCGACGGTTTGCTTCGTTGTTGCCGCCGTTGGGATCATCCAGTTCGGCATCTTCTTCGGGGCTCACGCCGTTTCGGTGGCACGGACGGAACGCGAGCGAATCGATAGCAAGGCCTCGCAGCCAACCCAAGAGCCGGATGTCAAAACGAAGCCAGAGCCCGTGGGCCGGCCCATCAGCCCGTTGCTGACAGACGGCTAGATTGCACGCACGGCGGCCGCGACGAGGTGTCCGCCGAATCCCAGCGACAGTTTGAGTGCGTTTTCGATTCTCCGTGGTCGTCGCACCAGTGGCGTGTAATCGAGATCGCATTGCTCGTCGGCGGATTGCAGGTTGATCGTTGGAGGGATCACGCCGTCGCGCATCGCGAGCAGAGTTGCCGCCATTTCGACGCTTCCGGCCGCTCCCAGCAAATGCCCGATGGCTCCTTTGATGCTGGAACAACACACGCCGCGCGCCGCGGGTCCGAATGCCGCCTTTAACGCACGGGTTTCACACACATCGTTAGGAATCGTTGCCGTGCCGTGCAAGTTGACATAGTCGATCTCGCCGGATGTCAGTTCGGCACGCCGCAGCACATCCTGGATCAGTCGTGTCAGCCCGTGGGCTTGTTCGTCGAGGCGAGTGATCCCCGAATGATCGGTGGCGATGCCGGCGGCCATCCATTCGGCATAGGGGCGGACGGTGCGAGCGGTGGCGAAATCCAAGCGTTCCATGATAAAGACGGCCGCGCCTTCGCCGACCAGGAACCCGTTGCGATTTCGGTCGAATGGCCGGCACGCGGTCCGCGGATCGTCAAAGCCATTCGCGAGGACTCCCATGCGGTGAAACGATGCCAAGACAACTTCTTGCAGCGACGCATCGGTGCTACCGGCCAAGACGACGTCGCAATAGCCGTCACGGATCAGATCGGCACCGCGAACAAGGCTGATGAGTCCCGTCGCGCACGCTGCGACCGGACAAAGTGCCGGCCCGCGCAAATCAAATCGTTGCGAAAGCGTGGCGGCGGCGGCGTTGGGTTGGAATTGAAGCCACGGATCCGCTTCACCAGCTTGCGGACGCTTGCCCGATCGGTTTTGACGCAAGAGATTGGCGATGCTCCGCAGCCCGCCTTTGCTGGTGCCAATGACACAGCCGATTCGATTCCGGTCACAATCATCGAATGAGATTCCGGCATCGCCGATCGCCTCGGCGGCAGCCGTCATGGCCTGTTGAACGACGGGATCGAGGCCGCTGACGCCGGATGCCTGCCTATAAGCTGGTGCGCCGGCTATCAGTCCCGCGGCTTGGAATCCGGTATTCCGAGTGACCGCTTCGGTATCTGCTTCGAACCATCGCGTCGCACTATGGCCGCTGTGCAGGCCGAGCCAACTTGATTCGCGATCCGGGCCGAATGGAGTGACGAGTCCGATTCCCGTGACGACGATACGTTGGGAATCGACCCGCGACATGAATCCACCAACCTGACAGCCAACGGAGAAATAAAAACGGGCGGCGAGCGAAATTCCACGGACGCGATGCTCAGGACCGACGGCTGCTTCTGACGACCACGAAAATGGCTCCGCCGAAGAACAGCACAACGATGATGGCATCCAGAATGTAGCTTCGCTGAGCCCGAATCACCGTAGGTCCCCCCGTCGCTTGTCCGGTCGCATTTTCCTGAGCTAACAACGGCGCAATCCCATCGGCTGCCGACGAGAATTCTGGCACGACGGCCGAAGCGACAAAGATCACGACAAACGCAATGATTAGCCGCCGATTGGAAACCTGAAGAGTCGTGTGATTCATGGTTGTCATCATAAACAAACCGAGTGAACAGTTGAAAGCGTTATCAGGAAGATCCAAAAGAAGCCCCAAACCGCAACAATTCGACGGAGGAACCGAGCAATTGAATCGGCGCGGCCGTGCGACATCGCTAGTGCGTTGTATCACCCAAAATGTGCTGCAAGTGTGCGACAAGCTCTGGTTCCGGAACAGCCGTTTGTTCGCCGGAATCCAAGTCCTTGACTTGCCAGTGGCCGTTTTCAAATTCGTCTTCGCCAGCAATCAACGCAACTCGAAACCCTTTTCGATTGGCGTACTTCATTTGCTTGCCAACCGCTTTGGCGTCGGGGAAGACCTCCGCGGAAATCCCGGACTTACGTATCTCGCGACCGATACGCACGTAATCGCACAGTCGATTGGCGTCGAACATTGTGACCAAGACCTGCGCGGGAGTTGCCGCGGTTTCGAGCATCCCCAGCTCGTCCATCGCAGCCAGCAAACGGTCAAGACCCAGGCTGGCTCCGACGCCAGGCAATTTTTGAGACGTAAACAACTCGGCCAGATTGTCATATCGGCCGCCCGAACACACGCTGCCGATCCCGGGCAGGTCATTCAAGAAAGTCTCGTAAATCGTGCCGGTGTAATAGTCGAGCCCTCGTGCGATTGAAAGATCCAATTGAATTCGTGAGCCGTCGATCCCCGCAGAAATTGCGGCATCTAACAGTTCGCTTATTCGATCAACCCCCAGCAGTCCAATAGAACTACTTTGGAGTTGGCCGCTAGCTCGAGTCAGGAGTTCTTCTGCCTCTTTTCCGTTCCGTGCAATATCCGAGGTAAGATTAACGATGAACTCGACATCAGCGTCGTTCAGCCCGACCACTTCACTCAATTCGCGGCGTACGCCGTCATGCAAGATCTTCGGAAGCTTGTCTAGTACACGAAGAATTGCGACACTCTTTTCCTCCAGACCGCGCACTTCAAGCAGTCCGTTGAGGATCAACCGATTGTTGATTCGGATCGTGAATCTCTCGAAGCCGAGAGCCTCGAACAAGTCGTGGATGACCAGCAGCGTTTCAATATCGGCTGTGTTGGATTCCGTACCGATCGTGTCGAAATCGCACTGCATGAATTCGCGATAGCGGCCTTTTTGCGGTTTCTCGGCCCGCCAAACGGTCCCGATGTGGTAACGCTTGAAGGGCATTCCCAAATCGTTGAGGTGTTGGGCAGTGAACCGGGCGAAGGGCACGGTGAGATCAAACCGCATCGAAACGTCGCGATCGCCCTGGTCGGTGAAGCGGAACAACTGTTTGTCGGATTCGTCGCCGCCTTTGCCGAGCAGAATTTCGCTATATTCCAGAGCGGGCGTATCGATGGGGCTGAAACCGTAACTACGGTAGACCTGCCGAGCCGTGTCGATCAACGTTTCTCGTGCCAGCATCGCGTCGGGCAGATAGTCGCGGAATCCTTTCAGCGTGCGCGGCTTGATGAGTTGTTTCTTGCTCACGGCGCCGATCCGCTCAACACGGGCAATTGAATGATCTGGCTGCCGTCAACGGCGCGACGCCTCTGTTTCGTCTTCGACGGCATTACGGCTTCGGCGTATTCCCACAATTGCTCGGGGCTTTCGAAAAACTTCTCATAGCACGTGTCGTCGTCGTACTCACAGTTTACGGTCGTGTATTCACGGCAGATCGTGGGACGGTCGTCGTAAACTCCGCAGCGATTGTCGGGAAGCAAATGCTTGCAATCTTCGTGGACCATCAAGTACCAGGTGTCGTCTTCCACGAACATCGAAATCGGCCCGTGCATCATGTACCAGCGGATGTGCTCGTAGTCAGTCAGCGTTGCCGGCGTGTCGATTGGCAATGCAAAATAACGGCAACATTTTGCCGTGCAATATTGGCAGAGCACCTCGCCAGGCTTCAGATTCTCGCGTTTCATCTGGGTCTTGGGCATGTGTTATTCCGGCTCAAGTTTTCGTTTCGGCCCACGGTTGCTCTGGTCAACGCCCGGCATTGTAATCATGCGGGAACGGCTTGTGTATTTCGCCGCCGGGCTGAGAGAACGTCCGGCTTTTAACTTACTATCTGACAACGATTTACGCTCTCATTCTACGATTTAAGCGGGTTTCGCGAATATAGACTACTGTTCCCTATCTGGTATGGATTCCTCCGTGCCAATAAACGTCGTAAACCCTTGATAATTAGTGGTTTAAAAGCCGGACGTTCTCCAAGCTGGCAGGGGAAATTGATCAACTTATTTTGCGCGGTTCTTAAGTCATTTTCCGACCGACACGGGGTCGGTGGGCGATCGATCTTTCCAGCTTATTCTTGAATTCAGCTCTCCGATTTTTCTCTGGAATCGGAACTAGTGCTTTGTCAAACTTCGATTTTAGGGTAAAGGGACTTGAGCTTGTTGCGTGTTTGGTTGATTGTGAACTGCCAGTCAACGCCGCGTTGTTAGCCGTTATTGGCGGTGGCCCAGGCTTGTGTTTCGTCACGAAGTTGTTCGATGTCTCCGATGCGTCGTCCTTGCAGGCATTGACGCGTCATTGAGCTGATCTCGTTTTCTGAGATGTTCAGCCAACTGCCATGTTTGGGAGTCAAACGGAAATCAAGACGACGCACAAGTTCTCGGGCATGGTGGGCAAGAAAAGCGTCATCGAAAGCTCCCATCGTGTGCGTGTTGAGGTTGTCGCAGACCAGAATCACTTTTTCCGCTTTCGCGTAACCACGCTCCGTAGTGTTTCCCGTTCCTCATTCGTGAGGCGAACAATATACTTCTTTTCCATGGCAACCCTCCTTGGTTGCCCGTGTTTTCCCAAATCCTGCCCGTTTGCGGAACTCTAATTTCCAAGGCTGACAAAGCACTAGTTTGCCTTCTTTTTTCCCGTTAGTTCGGAATAAACGTGCTCGATGTTCTCGACGCGGTCTTGCACATCGACACCGGTCCATTTCTTGTAGAATGGCAGGTTGATCGATTTCTTGATTTGATCCAGTGACTTGCCGTTGTCGATGGCCGTTTGAATGTACTCGCGCAGTTCAACGAAGTAGCGTCTCTGCGTTGTGATCAGGCCCTTGTCGCTGGTTTCGCCGTGACCGGGAGCCATGACCTTGATCGGCAGCTTTTGCATTTCAGTCAGCACGCGGATCCAGCTTTCCGTGTTGCTGTCGCCGGTGTAATTGAATGCTCCGTTCACGCAGGCGTCGCCCGTGAATGCGATGCCGTGCTTGGGCAGCCAGGCAATCGCATCACCGGCTGTGTGAGCGTGTCCGAAGTGAATCAACTCGACTCGTTGAGTCCCATCGTCGATGACCATCCGCTTTGGGAAATATAGCGACGGTTGATCGTATTTCAGCGGGCCGTACTCGTCGGGCTTTTCCTTCTGAGACTTCTGGAATCCTTGAATCCCTTTGGTCTCGAACAAGCTTTTGCTGTTTTCCGAGGCGACGGCGATCGTGCCGTTTCTTGTAAAGGTCTGATTCCCGTCGGCGTGGTCGCCGTGATAATGCGTATCGAAGACGTACCGAATCGGCTTGTCGGTTTGTTTGCGGATGATCTTGATCACCTCTTCCGCCTGATTCGGAAAGTTGGCATCGATGACCAACACGAAGTCCTTGAAGATCACCCATCCCTGATTGCAGCCGATGAACTCGGGCTTATTCCGCGTCTTGCGGAAGAAGACACCTGGAGCCAACTCGGTAATGGTCGTTTCCGTCGGAATGAACCAACCGTTGGCCCAACCGGCAACTCCAAGGAGAATCGAAACAGTAAGTCCCAAAATGACAACGCGGCGGGTGTGTTTCATGTCAAATCCCAGCAAGATAGTTCAGTTACACATCGAATAAATTCGGTGTGATCAGTATACCCGGCTGGAATGCATTCTCCAGAGTGTCGTGAAGCGAGTGCCGCAGACGATGCTGGCCTTTGCCACGAAGCGACATGTAAGCACGAATGTCTGAAGAAACACTTCGCGTTCTGATCAGATCCGTCGGCTACAGTCGACCCCAATCGAATTTTAGAAGATTTCTCAATTATTCGCGCTAAGCCGTCCGAGTCTTGTCGTCTAGTCTCCTAGCCTTGGTCCCAACACGATACATAGGAGGATCGACGATGAAATGGTTCCTTTCTTTGGTGAAAGCTGTCTGCGGAAAGATCTTCGACAATTTCGTTCGGAACCGGTTCCTGGCTGAGTTGCCTAGCGCCGACGAACTCATTCAGCGTCGGAGGGACCACCATAGTGACGATCCCCGAGCTGATGGCGGTCTTCCGATAATCGGTGTCTTTTGATGTCGTTGCCAGGAAGAGAATCGTCCTATCAATCGTTCGCTTCCGCAGGAATCGTTGGGCATAATGGGGGTTTGAACGTCGCCTGTTGCGGATCTGCAGCCATGACTCAGCCAACAGAAACCAGTGGCCACACGTTGGATCAGTTTCGATCGTATCTCTATTTGCTTGCGCGGGCGCACCTTAGCCCAAACAACCAGCAAAAGATCGATGCGTCTGATCTTGTACAACAGACATTGATAGATGCTCATGCAAAAAAAGAACAATTTCGCGGAGATACGGACGCTCAACGGGCTGCGTGGCTGCGGCAGATCCTGACACACAATCTGGCGGACGCACTACGCCATGAACATCGCGCAAAACGCGACGTGTCTCTTAAACGATCATTGGAAGTGGCTATCGATGGTTCTTTCCGCCAAGCCGAAAGCTGGCTACACGCGAGGCAATCTTCGCCCAGCCAACATCTCACAAAAAAGGAGGAATTGCTTCGACTGGCGGATGCCCTGATCGAGCTACCCGAGGCCCAACGAGACGCTGTCATTCTACGACACTTGCAGGGACTGTCGCTCGCCGAAGTCGCCCAGCAACTCGGTCGAACCGAGCCCGCTGTCGCCGGTCTCGTTTACCGTGGACTTAAAAAGCTCCACGAACTCCTTGATGAGCGGGAGTGAAGCATGTCCAGCAATGACACGAGCAAGCAATCAGATGCGTCCGATCGGCAGGTCAAACTTGAGGAGATCCTGGCCGGGTTGATGCGTGCCATCGATACGGGTGAAACAGTAAACCGGGACGAGTGGTTAACTCGGTATCCGGATTTCGCCGCCGAAGTCAAGGAATTCTTTGAGAAGGACGAGCGCATCGAAAAGCTGCTCGGGCCAATTCGTCAAGACTTCGCTCAGGTGCTGCATGTTCGCTGCCCTCACTGCCATAATCCGATTGAGTTGCTGGAAGATGCCCCGCTAACCGACATTGGTTGCCCTTCGTGCGGCAGCAGTTTCAGTTTGGTCGGTGACAACATGAGCACTCAGTTTCCCGGCGGCACGAAGACTGTCGGGCACTTCGAGCTCCTCGAACACGTCGGCATCGGCCAGTTCGGGAGCGTCTGGTATCATACGTGGCGATTTGATCCTGTCCGCCAACGGCTATGGGACCGGCCTAGCGCTATTGAAGCTGGTAAAAGGCGACAACGGCGTCAAAGTACAGGAGCAGTATTTCAAAGGGTTCGGTTTCCATCCGTTTCAGGATAGCACAGTCGTGGTTGGAGATTACCTGTATTCCTACGTTGGCCCCGGTCATCCGATCTGTATTGATTGGAAGATCGGAAAGGCGATTTGGGGTCCGGAGCGTGCGACGGGACGCGGTCAAGCCGCGATCACCTACGCCGACAGTCGGCTGTATCTACGACACTCGGACGGACGGATGACGTTGGCCGAAGCGACGCCCAAAGCGTACATCGAGAAGGGCACGTTTCTGATCCCTGATCACGAGCGATCGATTGGGGCCACGTTTCCGGTGATCGCCGGCGGTCATCTGTATCTTCGGGACAACAATCGGCTGTTCTGTTACGACATTCGCGCGGGCGCGCTCGGCAAGCCGCGCCCGGAACCGCGGACGATCGTGCTCTCGGACCGCGAGACGAAAGCACGCCGCGATGCGAACGGTGGTCGGTCGAGAACAGGTCCTCGGTCGGTCTTCGTTCCCACGCCGCAAGACGTGGTCGAGAAAATGCTCGAACTGGCCCGCATCCAGAAAGGCGACGTCGTTTACGATCTCGGCAGCGGTGACGGGC
>CAUZVF010000138.1:0-8724 GCA_963582955.1 Planctomycetota bacterium | reverse complement strand
AATCGGCTGTCGAAGCTGAGATTGCCATGCGGTAGATATCGGATATCTCATCCGGGCTGCTAATCCCAGGGCTGACGGCTTGCAATCGACCACTTTGCAGCCCGTATAACCAGCCGTGGACCGAGAGCTCCCGTCCCTCGCGCCATGCCTGTTGAACGATTGTTGTGGAGCAGACGTTTTGCACCTGTTCGACAACATTCAGCTCGCATAACAGATCGAGGCGACGCTCGACATCGTGAATGTGGCTGAGTGCGTGGTCGTGCTTCTGCCGTATGTCTCTCAAATGGCGGAGCCAATTGTCGATCAACCCGAGAGCGTGATTCTCCAGGGCGGACTTTACGCCACCGCAGCCGTAGTGACCACAGACGATGATGTGCCGGACTTTCAGAATGACAACGGCGTACTCGATGACGGACAGGCAATTCATATCGCTGTGTACAACCACATTCGCGACATTCCGATGAACGAAGACGTCGCCCGGCTGTAGACCAACAATCTGGTTGGCCGGGACGCGACTGTCGGCACAGCCGATCCAGAGATACTCCGGCGACTGCTGCTGGGACAAGCGGTCGAAGAAATCGGGGTCCTGTTCCTTGATGTCCTCCGCCCACGCCTTGTTGTTTGCAAGTAGATCTCTCAATGTGTGCATACTCGCCAGTCCTTGTCACGTAGTGACAGAAACAGACCAGTATTTCTCAGGAGAGAAACCATGACCACGGAACAGAACACTAAGCTGGTGCAAACTAAGTTGAATCTTGCCGCCAAGTATAAGAGGCTCACCACGATAGCGAAAAGTAAACCCAAACGGACCAAGTTCAATTATCAGGCCGAAAGGTATCGCCGTCAGGCACAGGAACTTTCCCGGAAGTGAAACTTTCCGTGGCTTTGCTTCGAACCGGACGATGAGGTGAGTGCGAATTATCCCAATGCGGTCAAAGACTTCATGACCTCATGGCGGACATCGCCTACGGCAATGCGGTTAGGCGGGCCGACACCCGGCAGAGGTACACGGCGTTGAGACAAAGGCTTGAGGAATTCAGTTCAAAAGTTCTGCCGACATGAACGGTGCTTTGTCACTTCCCAAGGTGAAACAGGAACCCGAGCTTTACATGTGCCAAGACTCGGTTTGTGTCAGCGCAAGAATTTGACGATCCAGTCGGCTTTTATCATGCCAACATCACGACGGAAGTTGCTTGATGCGATGCCGCAATCAAGGAGAAATAGCCGATGCGTCTTGAAGATTGGGAAGAAACTATCCAGAAGATTGTTGATGAATGCAATCACGAGCAACAGAGGGTGGATTGGGTCTTGATGGGATGGCGTGTGAAGCTGGAAAAAGAACCCACCCTCTTGAAACCATTCGAAATCGACCAAATCGTGCGAGCGGTCAGACGCAGGCTCGGCAACGTCAGCCCATGACACAAACCAACGGCAATGCCGGTTGGCTCAAAAGAGACAGACAACGTGGACCTCTGGATCGGCATTTCGATCTGCCGCTGATTTGCGGGTGAGTTTCGGAATTTGGCGGGAATGAACAAGAAATCTAAAAACGAGACTGGCTGGCGAGCGGCATGCGTCAGCTTGCCGGACTGTTCTTTCGGGTATCACCGGCAGCTGACGTATGCCGCTCGCCAGTTTTGTTTTCGAAGGCTACTGATCGTCCAACCAGTTGGGACTGAGCCGCAATTCGCGCGAAGAGAACGGCATTGTGTCGGTCAGATCGATGCGCTTTCGGTACACCTGCGTTCCGTCGCCGGACACGATCTCGGCAAATTGTAACGGGAAGGTCCATTGCAGAGTTGCTCGTAACTCGGGTTGAGCGTTGGCACGTAACCGCAGTGTTTCCCCGGCTGCTTTTCCACCGACGGTGAAGTTTGGGATGACGACTTCACCAGTCGAGACGAAAAACTTGCCTTGTCGCAGAGCATCCAAGACCGGCTGCCATCCTTCACGGTATTTCGGCACTTTGTCAAGTTTCAAATAGTTGATGTTCATATGCCCGTACAACTCGTGTGTGGGATCAATCTTGAACACATCCACTTCGCCCAGCACGTATTTTGGCTGGCCCCAGTTGGCCATGTCGTCTAATAGGTCCAGCCCTCGTTCGCCGAGTTTCGGGCGAGACAGATCGGCCGGCATCGCTTTCCAGGCGGCACCCAGCCAGCGATCGGATCGAAACAAGTCGCTCTGCCGGTGTTTATCAGGGTATCCCGTCGAACTCTTGATCCGAGCGTGAGCGGTCCAGCCTAACCCGCCCTCGTGCTCGAAGAGTGACGCCAAATCGTCGGTGCTCCCAACGTGGTAGATGGTGCCGTAGCGCGCGCTCGATTCTTTGAACGGCTGGTCCGCACTGCGCTTCATGGTCCAATACACCGGTTTGGGAAACAGGTCGATCCAGTGGCCGCCGAAATAAACATTCGGCTCTTCGCCGGGCAGCAACAGGAAGTTGGAATCCGACAGGCGTTCGCATTCATGATGCATCAGTTCCAATTGCGGCAGCCGTTTCGGACCAGCGTCGCGTGGGTCTCCGTCGCCGTGAAACTCCGCTAAATGGACGATGTTGACGCCCATGTTCTTCAGGATCGTCACGAAGCTGGGAACATCGTCGACTTCCAACCCCTTCGCGCGGCGCTCCATCACGTTCATCGTGTGAGCAAAGTGGTAGTGACTCGTAAACGTCCGGTAGCCAGGTAGCTCGACAAACCGATCGCCGTGCGTGTACCGCAGGACCGCCGGCAGCGTCTGTCGGCCGTTGCCGCGGCTGAGCAGATAGAAGATACCCAACCGCTGGTCGGTCTCCGGCGGCGCGTTGAACCAAGGGACGAATCGCCGATCGCCCTCGAAATGCTGGCGGATTCCCAGGCCGAAGCGTTTTTCCAGCCCGCGAAAGCCAGAACCATACCAAACGAACTTCAGGTTGTGCGACTCGTCCAGCGGATAAAAGAATTGGTGCGGCGGCGGGAACAGAGCCACCGTGCCGGCATCGCTTTCGGCCATGATGGTCCGGTGCCGGACCGCCAATTCTCTGGCCTTTGTGTGTGGTTCGAAACTGTAACTCTGTGGCTGGCCGGCGGTGCTCATCCACGCCACCCGATTCCAACTAATATTCTCGCCCGCGCTGACCAGCCCCGCGTCATACAGGATTGCACAGCGGTCTTGCTTTGTACTGACGACGGCCTCGGCGTGAACCAACCGCCCGCCGGGGTAAACGGTGAAACGAAAGTCACCGCTAAACGGACCAGCCGTAAGCCGATCGAGAACCACCGTGGTCCGACGTCCTTTGCTCACGACGCGAACCTGCTGTAGATCGAGTTCTCCTTGATATGTCTTGAAAGGCCGCTTCCAAACTCGATCGAAGAACACGACCCAACCGGGGTTCCGCAACCCCTGCCGGGAACCGACGGTCAGCAGTGTGACGGGGTCGACTTGGCTCAGCAGCACGTCCGCCGGGCCGTCGATTTGTTTGGCAATGGCGAGACTGTCGATCAGCGGCTTCCGCGAGTCCAGATTTAATGTCAACCGGCCAAACTCAGCCTCGTCCCTGCGCATCGGCCATGTGACGAGCAACTGCTGTTCCCTGGATTGCACGATCACACCGGACTGGCGGTTGTAGCCGGATAAATCCACCGGCACACGCTGTGCGTGCACCGTTGCCTGGCAAGCGGCGAGCGTGATGCTCAATGTAAGACACCATGAGACTCCTCTGAAAAGTTGCATTGGCTCTCTCCGGAATTCTGGTGCCAGTCATTGTGGATCTGTGACTGTGAATCGTATCTTCGTCTATCAACTTCTTCCACGACCACATTCTGGGCATTCCTCAAAACACAGATAGCCACAACTCCCTGATTGACCCACAAGGAATCCACTTCGTACCATGGACGAGTCCAAGCGAAATGTTTCTGGTTCGGGAAATCAGACTGATGCCGTACGCCGCGTTTCACTACAGAAGCGTCCTGATCTTGACCGCCATCCTGGCTGTCGGGACGTTGCGCATTAGCCGGGCTGAGGAGTCGTTTCCGGAGCAGATCGACCGGATCATCGAGGCTGCCTGCCGGCGGGACGGTACGAAGGTGGCCGGTCCGTCCGATGATGCCGAATTCGTACGACGGGTTTACCTGGACTTGATCGGGGTCGTGCCCACGGCTGACGAGGCCAGGACGTTCTTGGACGATCCGACAGACGATAAGCGAGCGCAACTGGTCGACGCGTTACTGGCCCGTCCGGAATTCGCCTTGCAGATGGCCCGTGTGTTTGACGCGATGCTGATCGAACGTCGGATCGCGACGATCCCTTCCTACGACATCAAGGCTCCCGGCTGGCAGGACTGGCTGGCCGAGTCATTTCGGCAGAACAAACCGTGGGACCAACTCGCCCGTGAGATGCTCGGCAGCGACGGAACCGGCGAAACCAATGGGGCGGCTGCCAAGTTCTACCTTGTGCGTGATGTCGAATCGCACCTGGTGGCTCGCGACATCGGCCGATTGCTGTTGGGGACGGACCTGCAGTGTGCTCAGTGTCACGACGATCCGCGGTTCAAGGCGTATCGACAGGCCGACTATTATGGTCTGTATGCCTTTGTCAGCCGGTTGCAGCACTTCCGCGATGATGACAAGAAACTGAACTTCGTCACCGAGAAGGCCAAAGGTGACGTGTCGTTCACTTCAGCCTTCACCGGAACACAGGGCGAGACCAACCCGCAGCTACCGGGCGGACAAATGATCGCCGATCCGCCGTTGGCTGAGGATAAAGAGTACAAAGTCAAGCCTGAGAAAGGTCAGATGGGGATTCCGGCATACAGCCGCCGAACGAGGTTGGCCGAATTTCTGCCCCGGCGCGAGACGAAAGGGTTCTCCCGCAACATTGCCAATCGCGTCTGGGCGGTCATGTTCGGCCAGGGGATCGTGCACCCGTTGGACATGCACCACCCTGACAACTCGCCCTCGCACCCCGAACTACTCAAGCGGCTTGCCGAACGGCTGGAGCAGACCGATTACGATATCCGTGGTCTGTTGCGTGACATCGCCTTGACACGGACCTACCAGCGGTCGAGCCAGTTACCGAACGTCGACAAAAAGTCGATTGTTCCTGATCCGTCGCGATTTGCCATTGCCACGCTGCGGCCACTTTCGCCGGAGCAACTGGGTTGGAGCGTGCTGCAGGTCACGGGACGGTTGCCGTCGCGACTCTCGAGGACCGAGCGTAAGATGCAGGAGGCCGCGCAAAAAGATCACACAAACTCAAAGCACGAGCGAGGGACCGCGGAATCCGCGAAACGTGATGATCATGCGAGCGCGGCCGACCTGCGCTGGCAGGTCTACAAGAAAGTCTACGGCGATCTCCGGCCGGAGTTGACGACATTGTTCACGGTGTTTTCGCGCTTGCCCGGACAGCCTGACAATGGCTTTCAACCCTCAGTCGACCAAGCCTTGTATTTGTTGAACAGCGAGCAGATTGTCAAATTCATGAAGGAGTCAGTCCTGCTGGATCGGCTCTCGCACCTGGAGAAGTCCGATAAGTTGGCCGATGAGTTGTATTTGGCCGTGCTGTCTCGCCGTCCGACCGACGACGAGAAAGCGGATGTGGCACAATTGGCCGAGGGGGCTTCCGATCAAAAGCAGCGACGCGAGATTGTGCGGCAGATTGTCTGGGGGCAATTGCTGTCAGCGGAGTTTCGATTGAATCACTAGCTCGTTTAACCCGTCGCCGAAGGCGAGGCCAGTAAGTCTCCTCGTCTTCGGCTACGGGTTAAACGAAAAGCGTGCGACGACAGGACGAACTGATGCAACAGCCCGAACATGACCATCTGACGAATCGGCGCGTCTCGCGGCGAACGATGCTACAAGGGACGTTAGGGGGTGCCGTGGGATTGGCGGCACTTGGACACGCTGGTTTGGCGTCACCCGCCGCTTCCCAAAAGAAACTGCTGCTGCTGTTTCTTTCCGGAGGAGCAAGCCAATTGGAAACCTTCGATCCCAAGCCGGACTCGAAATATGGTGGACCGTTCCGGCCGATCGCCACGTCGCTACCGGGAATCCGGATCGGGGAACTGCTGCCTCACACCGCCAAGAATATGCATCGCCTCGCTGTGATCCGCAGTGTTAATACCGGCGAGAGAAGTCACTTCCGCGGGCACTATCTGTTGCAATCAGGCCGCAAGGTACCCGGTTATCCTGTGCTGGGATCGGCGGTCGCCAAGCTGTTGGAACGTCCGGGCGATCTTCTGCCGGGTTACATTACGATGCGACGTCATCATCCCCAGGCCTATACCGATATTGGTGATGCCGGGTTCTTGGGCCCGAAATATGAAGGCGTGATGATCATCGACGGCAAGCCGCCCGCCAACATCGCGCGGCCCGAGGCAATCGACACCCCTACGGCATCGGCCCGCGACCGCATTCGCCAGCGCTCTGACGCACGTTTTCTCAGAGGGCGCACGCCGCAATCGATCAAGTCGTATGCCGAGAGTTACCTAAAGGCCGATGCGCTGATGCGACGGCGGGAGATCTTCGACCTGGAGCAGGAATCGGCGACCGATCGTGAGCGATACGGCGATCACCACTTCGGTCGGAATTGTTTGCTGGCCCGACGGTTGCTCGAGGCTGGCGTCAACTGCGTGAAGGTCGCACATCACGACTGGGACGCTCATTTCGAAAACTTCCACTGGCAGCGGCAGCGGTGTCTCGAGTTCGACCGCACGTTCGTGACCTTGCTGGACGATTTCCAGGATCGCGGGCTGCTGGACGAGACGCTGGTGGTCATCATGGGCGAGATGGGCCGGACGCCGCGGATCAACTACTACGGTGGCCGGGACCATTGGGGCGACGCTTGGTCGATGGCGTTTGCCGGATGCGGAATCAAACCCGGCGTCGTTTTGGGGAAGACCAATGACCTGGGTACTGAAGTGGTCGACGGGCCGGTTGACGCGGGCGACCTGTTCCACACGATCCTGGCGGCAATGAAGCTCGATCCCACGGCGACTTGGCGGGTCGGCGGACGGGAAAATCCGGTGGCCGATCCGGCGTCGTCTGTCATCAAGGAGGTCTTGGCCTGATGAAATCGACCGTACAGACAATCGACCCCACGGGCACCAAACTCCTGCGGGAATTCAAACACGACTGCCCGCTGATGTCGTGCGTGATCGATCCTACGGGTCGCTGGTGCTTTGCCGGTGGACGTAGCCGCAAGATCTACCTGACCAACATCAACTGGGGTTCCACCGAGGCCCTCGATGACCATGAGAGTTGGGTGGTGGCTTCGGCGCGTTGGAGCACCGCGGACGTGCCAGTGACTTCACCGGCGTCTCAACTGTCACCTCCTCCACCGCCGCTGCCACAACCGCGCGCGCAGGACAAACCGGCTTCGTCAGTAGGACGGATTGCCAATCCGTCCCAAGTCGCAGGGACTAGCGAAAAACAGTCGCTTGTTGTCACCGGCGACCTGGTCGGCCGCCTAATCTGCTGGGACACGCTGGGCGAGCGGCCGCGGGTGTGCTGGAGCATCGAGACAGACCATGGGACTCTGAGAACCGTGGCGATCAGCCATGACGGAAAACTCGTGGTGACCGGTGGCGGCGATGGCATGGTGCGGTTGTGGTCGATGGCGAACGGTGCGTCCGTTGGGGAGCTCGGCGGCCATGCCTGCCCGGTTTTCAGTTCCGCTTTCCATCCGGACGGCATCCATCTGCTCACTGGTGACCGTGGTGACCAAAAGATTAAGCAATGGGACTACGGCACCGGCAAGGAACTCCGTGAATTCGATGCCAAGGACCTGTCGAACTACAAAGGTGGAACAGACATCAACTACGGCGGTGTCCGCGATCTGGCGTTCAACACCGACGGTTCGGTGATCTTCTGCTGCGGTCGCGACAGCTATGGCCGGCCGGCTCTGGTGCTGCAGTTTGATTGGAAAACCGGCAAGCAGATTCGCAAGCAGGTCTCGACCTTTGCGAACTCGATCTTCCATCACTTGGCGTTCCATCCCCAGGGCTTCTTCGTGACGTCCGGCGTTGGTGCTCAAACCGGCGAGATTTGGTTCTGGAAACCAGAACAGGAAGAAAAACTGGCCAGCATCAAAGTGACCGGCCCGGCCTACGGCATGAACCTGCATCCCAACGGCCGCCACATCGCCGTTGCACAGATGATTGGGCCGAGCACGTATGGAGATCGGGGAGTCGTCGGGCTTTACGAAATCCCGCTGAGCAAGACGTAGCGCCCGCGCGGCGCCCGGCTTTGCCGTCGTGCGTTGCATCGGCGTGCCCTCGACTTGGTCGTCATGGTTCGTGAGCGATCATCCGTTTTTTGTTGACGGCGTCAACACCAGCATCCTGGAATAATCGTGCAATCGAGCGGCCGGCTCTTTCGAGAGTCGGGTACGCTGGAATGGAGCGGGCGACAGCCGCATGCACGACACAGCTCAATCGGCTGTCGAAGCTGAGATTGCCATGCGGTAGATATCGGATATCTCGTCCGGGCTGCTAATCCCAGGGCTGACGGCTTGCAGCAGACCATCCTGCAGTCGGTAAATCCATCCGTGTACCGACAAGTCCTGTCCGTTGCGCCACGCCTGCTGAACGATGGTTGTGGAGCAGACGTTTTGCACCTGTTCGACAACATTCATCGGGACCATCTTGAACAGTGGCAAAAGCAGAATCGAGAGGCCGATCAACAAATGAATGGCCAAACCTGTCACGCGCGTTGATTCGCCTAAAGCGCAGCCTCGTCTTTT
>CAUZVF010000137.1:0-8746 GCA_963582955.1 Planctomycetota bacterium | reverse complement strand
TGTAGTTGTGGGTCAGCGTGAAGACGCAACCCGTTTGATTGACCAAGCCGGCCAATGTTTCGGCATCGGCAACCGTTGTTGTCATCGGCTTGTCGCAAACGACGTGGAACTCCGCTTCCAATGCCGCTTTCGCGATGGGAAAATGAGTGAAGTTCGGCGTCGCGATGCTGATGAAGTCAACGCGCCGGTCTTCCGGCAGCCGGGATTCGGCCTCGATCAATTCGGAATACGATCCATAAGCGCGATCGCTGGCGATGCCGAATTCCGGAGCGGCTTCTCGACACTTCTGGGGATCCGACGAGAGTGCTCCCGCAACGATTTCCGCACGCCGGTCCAATGTCACGGCGGTCGCATGAACTCGGCCGATAAATGCTGCTCCACCGCCGCCAATCAGCGCCATTCGAAGCGGACGGTTCAAGGGTGTATTGATTCCAGTCATCGTTGATGTTCTTCAAGTATGGCCCAATTGCATTCCACTCTAATCAGTCATGCGGCGGCTCGCGAGGCGTTCGAACTGCAATCGGGACAGTCAACCGTTTGTGTCGTCTGATTTCGCGATCGCTGATTTCGTGTGCCAGAACGCGCACAAAATGAACACGCCTTGCAACGGCAAGCGTAGCAAGTGCAAAATCGGAGATGCGAGCAGCGCTTCCTGATTCTGATACACATGAATGTTGGCCGGAAAGACAGCGATCAGCAGAGCGATCGTGCCCCACGCCGCCTGTGCGGAACACCGCGGAGTTAGAATTAGGCAGCCAAGCACGATCTCGCAGAGGCCGCTCAGATAGACAAGTTCCAAATGAAACGGCAGGTAGGGAGGCATAATCTTCAAATAGAAATCGGGATTGGCAAAGTGCATCGCGCCGGCACCGATCATGAAAATCGCCAGCAAGAATTTGGAAAAAGTCTTGGTCCGACTCATGACAGTTTTCCTTCACAAACGGGACGCGAAAAGAACGCGCGTTGGCAACATAAACCGGACAATTCAAAACGACTGTGTCATCGAAACAGATCCACTTTCAAGGAGTCAAGAGAGACGATGAGAAGTCAAAACGAAGCGTTGGTCAAATTAGGGCGGCGCGCATTCCTCAAGAACGGGGCGCTGTTCCTGACTGCCGCGGGCGCGCATGTGTCATCGGCGTTTGGCAATAAGCGGGACCAGCAAACCACGCTCAATGTCGGACTGGTCACGGATCTGCATTACGCCGACAAGGCTCCCGCGGGTTCTCGTCACTATCGGGAAACGCCCGACAAGTTGGCCGAAGCCGCCGAAGAGTTTGGTAAGCAAAAACCGACGTTCGTTGTCGAACTTGGTGATTTCATTGATGCGGCGGATACCGTCCAGACAGAGTTGGGCTACTTGAAGCAGATTGACCGCGACTTCAAAAAGATCTGCAAGAATCGCCATTACGTGTTGGGCAATCACTGCGTTCACACGCTCACCAAAAAGGAGTTTCTGGGAGGCGTCGAGCAAGAAAAGTCATACTACTCGTTCGACTCGGGTAACTTTCATTTCGTCGTGCTGGATTCTTGTTTTCGCAGCGATGGCGAGCCTTATGGCCGGAAGAACTTCGAATGGACTGATCCCAACATTCCCGCCACGGAACTCACGTGGCTCAAAGCAGACTTGAAGAAAACGTCGAAGAAGACGGTCGTGTTCGCCCATCAACGGCTGGATGTCAGCAATCATTACGGCGTCAAGAATGCCGTACAAGTTCGGAAAGTGCTTGAAGGCTCGGGGAAGGTCTTATCCGTCTTTCAAGGGCACAGCCACAAGAACGATCACAAAGACATTGCCAGCATCCACTATTGCACTCTGGTCGCCATGGTCGAGGGATCAGGAGCTGAGAAGAATGGGTACTCAGTGATGAGCATCGCTGAAGACGGAACAATCCGCATCAATGGCTTTCGAAAACAAGACGATTACACTTGGACATGATGTTCATAGCACGGCAGAGCCGCAACCAAGACTTGAGAACACTTTGAAACGTCATTGAAAACGCGAAGAAACGAAGATCGTAAAGGCTTGACCCAATCAACTTTGCACTGCAAAAAGTCAAAAGCCGCGCAAGTTGCGAGCATTGTTTGCCCAACGAATTCAGCGATCAACGAATGAGTCAGTGATCACAATTCGTTGGGCCGGATCGAAAAACACATTGCCGACTGTTCAATTCTCGGTCACTTTGCTCATTCGCGCCATCAACGTGACTAAATTGTCTTGCATGTCGCCGAGGTTTTCGAAAACTCTCCATCGCGCTTTTGGAACGTCTGAAAACGCCGCGTTCCATCGGTCGCCTTGCTCTTTGTCGTTTTCCAGATTTCGAATGTAAATCGCGGCTACTTGATCGGCGTGCGAGCGAGCGATTTGGCCGTAGATCTCAGGGTCCTGCTGTCCCGAATCGCCGACAAGCACGAAGCGGCGACGGGGATAGGCTGTGAGAATTGGGACGATCATCTTCATTTTCAGCTCGATCTGCGAGGCCAGCAAATCGTCAGCCGCTGCTTTCGAGAGCTTAAACTTTCGCAGGTGAAACGAACCCTGCGGAATCCGCTGATCGTCGAGAAAGTTCGACAATGGCTCGAACAACTGCCAAGGACTGCCGGACACATAATGAAATGCCACCGAATAGTCCGCGCACCGCCGCAAAGTTGTCGGCATGCCGCGAACCGCGCGAAACTCGCGAGTGAACGTGTTCGCCAACATTTCCTTGCGATCAACCGCGTTCGTGTCTTTGATGGTGTCGTCGATGTCAGAGATGATTGAGATTCCGTGCTGTTCCACAAATTGGATCCCACCCACCGTTTGTTCGGAATTCGACGCGGACGAGACGACTTTGTACGACACCCATTTCGACGGCGACGCGTCCTTGAGCAGATTCGATACGTCTTTCGCAGTTAGCCGCAGGTTCGCTCGGAAATGCCCATTCTCTTCCGACACGCCCGCCGCATAGGTTTGGCTGCCAAGTTGAACGTCGATTTGACGGTCGGACCTTCCGTCGAGCAGAAACGGACTGACTCGCCGATTGAAAATCGTCTGTTCGATCGAGTTCTTGCCAAACTGAAGCGTCTTCTCAAGAAAGGTTTGTACGACAAACCGCCGAAACAGCGGTGCCTTCTGTTTCGAAACGATTCCGTGAATTGGAACAATCCAATGACCGTCCGCAGCCTGATGGGCAGACGTTGGAAAACAGACAATTCGTTCGTTCGGCATATCGATGGCGTTCACGGCCGGTGCGTCAACAATCAGCACGACCAAAGGAAGCATGAATCGGATTCTCATCTCCGCGCGCAGCCCGTCTCTTTTGGAATAAATCGGATATCACAAGAAAAACTTGAACCAAAGATTGTTGTTCAAGCCGATGGCGACATCAAGCGAGACCGCACAAGTGATATGTCGCGGACAATCAGTATCGTTTGCTTGATAGGCAAAGCTACCCCGGCTTGCCTGATACAATACTGGTTTCGTTTACCGCGTACGATGATTCGACGCATCTGATCGAGCGGATCGATTACTGGATTCAGCCGGCAATTGGACGGCTTTTCGCAGTGACTTAAGGAGCATGTCTTGGCTGTAAACATCTCTTAGTATGATTGGACGTTTGGGCCGATTGGCAGGAATGATGGCGGTGACGGGGATGCTGATACTGTCTAGCCCGTCGAGCCATTTCGTCACTTCTGGTGAACCGTCGGTCCAATCGGCGCGGATCACGACAATCTCATGTTCTGTCACCAAATCGAGCGTAGGCGTCGTATTGAGTGCTAGTTTTTCAACGGTCTTGCAAGAAAGACACCAATCGGCTGTGAAATCAATCAAAACGGTCTTGTGTTCTTTGTTGATCGCTTCATCGATTCGGCTGTTTGTGAAGTCCTCCCACGGAAGTTGGACGCCGGGGTTTCGTATTCCGTATCCAAAGTAGGCAATCCCAACAGCCAGAACCGTGGCAACGACTCGGATCTGCATTTTCTTTTGGAATGTGGAGTTAATGTCGTAGAGCTTCCCAATCATCCACAATCCCAATCCGATGCCCAAGAGCATGACAAGCACGGGAATCGTGTAGGACTCGTTCAGGAACGAAACGATAAAAAGCGCCGTTCCCAAGAGAACAATTCCGCAGAACTCCTTGAAACGCACCATCCAATTGCCGGGGCGCGGCAACCACTTGATTGCAGCCGGGAAAAACGCAAAGACGATATATGGTGACGCCATTCCCAAACCCATGACACTCCAAACCAGATAGATCACACCCGGCGATTGCTTAACCGACCAACCGAGTGTCGTTCCCAGGAAGGGGCCGCTGCACGGAGTTGCCAGCAACGTCGCAAAAACTCCCGTCATGAAGGCGCCGAACAGACCTTCCTGTTTCTGGTTTCCGGCCGCCGAACCAACCAATCCAGGAACCGAAAGTTCAAATACGCCCAACAAGTTGAGCGCCATGGCGAAGACGATACACGCCATCGTGATGTTGAATCCAACACTTTGAAACAAGCCACCCCAACCGAGCGAGGCAAAGGCCGCTAAACTAGCCAACGTGATGAAGACACTTAATACTCCCGCGGAATAGGTCAAATTCAGTGCCATCAGTCGTTCGTGACTTTCCTCAGCCTGCTGCACGAAACTGAGTGCTTTGATGGCGATGACCGGCAACACGCATGGCATGATGTTGAGAATCAATCCGCCAAGGAAGGCGAAGAGAATATACGTCCCTAATCCGGAGCCGGTACCGCCAATGCTGCCGTCATCCAAACCTTGGAATCCTTTGAGAACGACGGATTCCGCGTCTTGCGATTCGTCCTCTGTTTGTGATTCTTTAGCGGTTCCGACAGAGCCCGATTCCGTGACTTCAACGCTCGCTGGATCGATTGTGCCCAGTGCGAACCGAACCTTGCCAGGGACACAGAAGTTTTTCGTGCAAACTTGGTACACGATCATCCCCTGCAGGCCATAACCGCCAGATGTCGCTTCCGGACGGACTCGAAATCGACGCGTCCAAACCACTGATTCGTGATGGATAAGTTGGGGCTTCCCGTCATCCGTGAGGTGTGTTTCTGGTAGTCTGTCCGATTGGAATCCTTCATCAAGAGCCTCTAGGCCTGTTTGGTTCTCCAGAATGAATTTTGTGGGGCGACCGATATTTTTTCGATCGTGATTGAGTGCAAAAGTGTGATACTCGGGAACTAAAGTGGCCGTAATTCGGAACGTCACTCCGTCACCCGGAACGGCATCTTCAGGAAGCAGTTCAAATTTGAAGGCAATCGGCGGCTTGCCCTTCGAGCGAGTCTTATGAGATGCTTGCAGTTGAAACGGATGCCGTTCGATTTGTGACTCATCCGTCGACGTATCTTTGGTTCTCGGCGCTGTTGCCTTGATCGCCAGAACTGCATTGAACGGTGTCTTCAGCGCTCTGCAACTTTCATCGCAGACTTGAAATTCGAGAATGCCGTCGACTGATGCGAACTCGGAACCGGCCTGGATCCGGTACTTTCGTTTCCACGTGACGGAATCGTAGAACTCCTCGACGCGTCCCAGGTATTCGACGGTGCGTACTTCGGGTTTTCGGTCGGCGGTGAATTTGCCGTCGACGGATTTCAGACCTTTCGAGTTCTTGATATGGATTTCAGTACGGCCGGTGAATGGCGGATTCGTCGAGTACGTATGGCTTCCCGGAGGGAGCGTGACCTGGATCGAAAGAACGGCAACGTCGCCCGATTCCAAAACCAATTTCGCGGACACTTCGGGATCCGTGGACGCGCCGGTTAAGAAACCGTCTTGCTGTTGGCCGCCGATCAGATCGCGAAGTTGGGCATCGGCCTGTTGGGCAAGACCCATGATGCAAACGATTGAAACGGCGATGGCCAAAAACGTGACACGCAGCGTCGGGCGGTGTTTCATAGTCCCACCAGAATTGGGAAGCACGGTTAGTTCCAGTTCTTTCCGAACCGGGTTGTTTCTACTATGTACGTGTCGATTCTTATCGGCGTGGGAATCGATATTTATTGTACGAATCCTCACAATAGTCCCATAATAGAAACTGCATCTTAGCCAAAACCGGGGAGGCGTGGCAATTCGCGTCTTGGCCGAGCCGTTGGCTTGAAATATTTCGCTCGGTTACGAATGGCTCGTTTAACGGTAAGCCGCAGGCGACGGTGTTGTCGGGAAAAACCGTCGCCGACCAACCTGCGGTCGGTGCCCGCTTGCCGTTAAACGAGAAAAAAAATGCCAATTTCAACCGCGAGCGGTTTAGGATTGATCCAATAATCGTGTTCTTAAATGGCAGCAAAGCGTGTCGACGTGCCTCGATCTTGGTTTCAATCGTTTGTGGTCTGAACTGTTGCATGTCCGATTCAGTCCACGCAGAGGATACTCGGCGAATCGGGATCGACGACTCGCTGGCATTCACTCAGAAACCGATTGATTATCATGGCTCGGAAACGGCTGATCCGGTCGCTGTCTTTCAGAAACGCCTCGATTCAAAACAGGTGAAATTACACCACCACGAGCATTTTGGATTCCTGCTCTCGGTCTTGCATGCACTGCACGTGCCGTTGGAAACTCAAGTCTTGGTGTATTCGAAAACGGCCCGTAATCCACGCTTGGTTCGACCGAAAACTCCACGCGCCATATTCTTCAATGACGACGTCGCGGTCGGCTGGGTGCCGGGAGCGACGGAATTAGAAGTCGTGGGAATCGATTCCGTCAAAGGTGGAATGTTTTACACGCTGAGCCAAACTACTGCGGACGACGGCAGTGACCATCGATTCGAACGATCCAGCCGATGCCTGTCGTGCCATCGCGGCAACACGACACACCACGTTCCGGGTTTGATCGTTCGGTCATTTGTTACCGATCGAATCGGCAAGCCAATCTCGGGTTTTTCTCGTGTCACGCACGATATGGATCTCTCCAAACGATTCGGCGGCTGGTACGTCACCGGAAAACCAAGCGGACAAAAACATCGTGGAAATCTCATCGACAAGGCAGACATCGCACGGCATAAACGCGACCCGTCGCACCGTGGCACGCTCGAGGACTTGCAACCGTTGTTCGATGTCTCACGATATCCGTCGCCACACAGCGATATCGTTGCTCAATTGGTTCTGCAACATCAGGCTCACGGACAGAATCTGTTAATGCGGGTTGGCTATGAAAGCCGGCTTGGCCGACGGTCGGATGCGGAAGACCGTCTGATTCGCTATCTGCTGTTTCTGGATGAGGCTCCGTTGGCCGAGCCAGTTCGCGGCACATCGGGATTTGCCGAATGGTTTGAGAAACAGAAACCGTTCGAGCACAACTGTTACGGCGTACATGCTCATCGCTCTCTTCGCCAGTTTGATTTGGAAACCAGACTCTTCAAATTCCGTTTTAGCTATCTGGTTTACTCTCGCTTATTCGATGGGCTTCCCGAAGAAGTGCGGAACCGGCTCTACAAACGAATTTGGACCGCGTTGAACGGGAACGACGATTCCCTCGACCTCGAAACATTTCCGAAATCAGAACGGCGCGCGATTATCGAGATCGTCCGCGCGACAAAATGCAATCTGCCGGACTATTGGCGAGACGATCTTCACTAACTCGAATCGTCTGTCGAATCGGCCTGGTCGCTCTTCGCGGTGTGGCGGGACATCGACCACTTTAACAGTGGCGGTGTCACCATTGTTGTCACCATCACCATCACGACAATGGCGGAAAAAGTGGCTGCGTCGATAACGGGTTCGCCATCGACGCTCAGGTTACGTCCGACATCGGCGAAGATCAAGCCGACTTCGCCGCGTGGGATCATGCCGAGTCCCACCGCCAACTTGTTCAAGCCCGGTTCACGGACGCCGAACGCACACACTTGCTTTCCAATGATGGCCATGACTGTAATCGCAGCGGCCAGCCCCCAAACCGACGGATCCTTGAACGCCTCCAGATCCACCTGGATTCCCATCTGAACGAAGAAAATCGGCACGAGCATGCCGGTTAGTGGAGCCAACGCCTCTTCCAATTGGTGGTGTTGCTCTTTGTCGCCAAGCTCGCGGTAGTGCGCTTCTTCCAAAATCAGCCCGGCCGCGAATGCTCCGACAATCGGCGCCAGTCCAAAGAAGTTCGCCAGCCAAGAAAATCCGAAGCAAATGACGAGCGCCGTCGCGACAAGCAGCCCGTGGCCACGCAGCATTGTTGCCGCCTTGAACAGGGGACGTGTGATAATTATCTGGCCGACCAAAATCGCACCAAATAGGAAACCGAACGCTTTGGTGACAATGATGATCATGCCTTTCGGTTCAACGCTTCCTTGCTGAATCACTCCAGAAACGATTGCCAAGATGATCAGTCCCAACACGTCGTCGATGACGGCCGCTCCCAAGATGATCTGTGCTTCACGGTCTTGGCTGCGTCCCAAATCTTTCAAAACGCGCGCCGTGATTCCGACACTCGTCGCGCACAACGTGGCGCCGATGAAGACGTGGGCTTGCCAACCGAGTTCGGGGATTATCAGATAGCCCGCGCCATAACCCAGAAACATGGGAACAACAACTCCGAGCAACGCCACCAGCAGCGATGACGTTCCAACCGACATCATTTGGCGGACGGTGGATTCCAAACCGACCTCGAACAACAGCAAGATCACTCCGATGCCGGCCAGCATTTTCAGGATGGCACCGGTGTGGTAGGGGTCGCGCTGTGCCGCCATTTTCAAGACGTTGTGATCTTTTTCGGTCAGGCTTTCGACTCCGGAACGGCCTTCTTTTTCCACGATCTCTCTTA
>CAUZVF010000136.1:0-8773 GCA_963582955.1 Planctomycetota bacterium | reverse complement strand
TTGCTCAACGTTTACTCACGTTCCGGCCTGCGTACTCGCCAAGTCGCCCAAGGCGACCCTCTTTACATCGAAGTGCTTTCAATGGTAAACTCCGTTTCCATTGCTCCGATTGCTACCGGCTGGAGCGACCAGTTGCCGGGTGGGATTCGCACCCACTGAAAACCGCCGTCTTTGCACGGCGCACTGAATAATCCGGCTTAGGAGTTGATCCGAAAGAAGACCGGCATCTTTGTCGCTTTTCGCTCCGCGAAAAAGTGCCCTTTCGCCGAGCGAAAGGCGACTCTGACTAATTCCGCCATCGGAAGAGATCGGAGTTCTATTACGGACCGGCTCGTTATCGAGCCCGTACAAGGCCCCCAATAACGAACACACAATCATGAGCAAGCTGAACCGACGGCACTTTCTGCGTGGACTCGGTGCCACCATCGCCCTGCCGGCGTTTGAATCATTGCAAGCTGCAGTTGGCGTCGCCGCAGCAGCCAAGGCAACGCGTTTCGTTTGCGTTTCTCCGAACTACGGCATGTATCCGGGGCGATTTTTTCCAGAGGAAACCGGAGCCAGCTACACGATGCCCTCGCTGCTGAAGCGTCTGGAGCAGCACCGCAAAGACCTGACGATCTTCACCAACCTCGATCACCCCAGTGTCGGCGGCGGACACGGTTGCTCGAATACGTTCCTCAACGGAGCCGAACTGAAGGACGTGAAAGAGAGTCCCCAGCGGTTGCTGTCACTGGATCAGTTGCTGGCTGAAAAAATTGGACAGCAGGCACGTTTCCCGTCGTTGCTGCTCGGTTCCGGCGGGATCTCGTGGTCGCGCGCCGGGATCATCCTGCCGACCGACGGCAATCCCGCGCGGATCTTTGCGAAGCTATTTGTCGACGATGATAGCAAGATCAAAACGAGAACCCGACAGTTTCTGGATGAAGACGCGAGCATACTGGATGTCGTGCTGGAAGACGCCAGGCGACTGAACTTGCGCCTTGGGAAATCCGATCAGGCGAAACTCGATGAGTTTCTGGCCTCGATTCGTGAAGTCGAACGAAAACTGCAACGACAAGCGGATTGGATCGACGTCCCCAAGCCAAAGATCAAGGATGATGTCATCCGTGGTGGCGACGATGGCGTCGTTGATCTCAATTATCCCTATAATACCTCAGTCCTTTACGATCTGATGGTGTTGGCACTCCAGACAAATTCATCCGACGTCATCTGTTTCGGGCACGCTGGCGGCAATCGATTGTTTCCGTTCGACGGCGTCACGTTGGGCTATCACTCGCTGACACATCATGGCAAACGACCCGACCTGCTAAAGCAGTTGGAGATCATCGAGACTTTCTACGTGAAGCAATTCTCGCGGTTCTTGCTGAAACTGAAGCAGACGCGGGATGCCGAGGGCCAGCCGCTGCTCGATTCGACCGTCGTGCTATTTGGAAGCGGCATGGGAAATGCAAGTTCGCATTCGAGCCGGAATCTTCCAATCTTGGTCGCAGGCGGTGGATTTCGGCACGGGAGCCATCATCGGTTTGAACGCCATGGCCGCGATGGCCGGCCACTCTCGGATTTGTTCGTGACAATTCTTCAGCAATTGGGAATTGAAGACGACAGGTTTTCCAATAGTACCGGCAACTTGAACCATCTGCTGACATGAGAGCGTTGACATTTCTAATATCAACGTGCCAGGAAAGTAACCAAATTCGGATGGGCACTCTTGCCCGTCATCACGTCCAAGACGGGCAAGAGTGCCCGTCGTACTGTGTGAGGTTGATTTCCGCAGCGTTGATTCTGATGAGCCTGCCCAGCATCTCCGCTCTGGCGGAAGATCAATCAAGGGATATTCTGCGCCCGTTCTTAAACTCTTACTGCATCAAATGCCACGGTCCTCAGAAGCAAAAGGGTGACCGGCGATTCGATCGGGTCATTGGCGACTTTTCAAAGCTCGACGAGGCCGAGATATTCCAGGAAATCTTGGATCAACTGAACCTCGCCGAGATGCCCCCGAAAAATCAGAAACAACCGTCCGAGGCGGAACTGAAAAAGATCGTTGCTTACCTGACCGATTCTCTTGCGAAAGCACGTGCAGCCGCCCGGTCGAACGCTGGAAAAGTCGTCATGCGGCGGCTGAACCGGGTCGAGTACCGCAACACAATTCGTGATCTGTTTTCTTTGAAGATGGTTGATTTCGATCCCACAACCACCTTCCCGCCGGACGATTCAACGGAAGGATTCGACAACGTGGGCGAGGGACTTGTCACTTCGGATTATCTGCTGAAAAACTATCTAGAAGCCGCTCGCAAGGTTGCTGATAAAGCCATCCAGCCAGGGCCGCGACCGAAGATGATTCGCTATCGCGCGGAAGGTGAGGAAATCGGCGGGGCGAGGCCGGGGTTCGGCGGGAAGGCCGCCCGCTTGTTTACCAAGTTCCGGCAACCGCTAGGATTTTCGCGTTTGGATAAGAAACGCGGTGTGCCGGCCGATGGCGAATATGTCATACGACTTGCTGCACGAGCTCATCAGCGGGGGTCTCGCTACCGAGACGAAGACCTGCGCTACAACTCCGGCGAGCCGATGCGGTTGTCGATTAGCATCGATTCGCGTGAGCTTGGCCCGACCGCGCACCGGATCATTGGAGAATATTCAATTCCCGACACCGAGATCATTGAGATCGAGCACCGCGTGTGGCTCGAAAAGGGGTTCACGTTCCACCTTCACTGGGCCAACGGGCCGAACGGATCTTTCAAACGTATTCTGCGAAAGGTGCTGCCGAAGTACACAAAGGACGCGCTCTATCCGATTCGTAATCCGCCGGAAATGTACATCGGCTCGGGGCCCGAATTGCATGTGTACTCGGTCGAGATTGAAGGACCTTTTTTTGATGAGTGGCCGCCACGCGGCTTCGCACGGTATTTTCCTAACCCACCGAATAAACCTGATGCCGCTTATCTCGATGCTTCGCTGACGCGCTTGGCCGGGAACGCGTTCCGTCGTCCGGTCACAATCGAGGAATTGGAGCCTTACCTGAATTTAACTCGACGGTATTTGGCGGAACGCGGAGATTTCTGGGCTGCCGCGAGATACGGCGTGCGAGCGATCTTGACATCGCCAAACTTTCTGTACCTCGCGGAAACCGCACCGACGCAATCCCGTGCTCAGGTTAGTCAGTACGAGCTTGCGACGCGGCTATCGTACTTTCTTTGGAGTTCGATGCCGGACGACAGACTTCGGGCAACGGCTGCTGGTGGAACGTTGAGCAATCCTGCTGAGCTTCGCCGGCAGGTCGAGCGCATGCTGCAAGACCCCAAAGCCGCGGCATTGACCGAAAACTTCGTCGGCCAGTGGCTGGGCCTAAGGAAGCTCGGTGAAATGCCGCCCGATCCGCAGAAGAACCGAGCCTATTACCGGGACGATCTGGAGAACGCCATGCGAGAGGAAACGCTGCGGTTCTTCAGGTATGTCTTGAACGAGAACCGCAGCATCCTTGATTTTGTTGATTCGAATTACACATTTCTCAACGCGGCACTGGCGCGTCATTATCGGATTCCCGGTGTGAAGCATGATGAATTCCAGCGAGTTTCTCTGAAACCGGAGTATCGCCGTGGCGGGCTGCTCGGCCATGGTAGTATTCTCACCGCCACATCGAACGGCGTGGAAACTCAACCCGTGGTTCGTGGCGTTTGGATTCTCGAAAACCTGTTTGGCACGCCGCCCAATCCGCCACCACCGGATGTTGATCCCATCGAGCCGGATACGCGCGGCGTCACAACGATCCGGCAGTTGATGGAGCAGCATCGCAACAACCCAACGTGTTACGAATGCCATCGCAAGATCGATCCGCTCGGCTTGTCGATGGAGAATTTCGACTACGTCGGAGTGTGGCGAGATCGGTACAGCAAGAAGTTACCGATTGATTCGTCCGGGAAATTGCCGGACGGCAAAATCATCGACGGTCCCGATGGAATCAAACAACACCTGCTCGGCCGTCCCAATCAGTTCACGCGCTGTCTGACCAAGAAACTGCTCATCTACGCCCTCGGCCGCAGGTTGAGTTTCGGCGACCGTGACGACATTGATCGGATCGTCGCTGAATTGCCGAAGCAGAATTACGGGTTCCGCGAGCTGGTTCAACAAATTGTCGCCAGTGAAGCATTCCGCACAAAGTGAGAACAGAGAAAGGCAAGATGATGGATAGCAGATCGATCCTCATGATTCTGCCTTTAATGATTCTGCCAAATCAAAGCGACCGTGTTGCGGCTGCAGAGCAACCAAACATCGTACTCATCATGGTCGACGACATGGGCCGTGATTGGGTGAGTTGTTATGGTGCCGCACATCAGACTCCAAATATCGATCTCCTGGCGGAACAGGGCGTCCGATATCAAACCGCATGGTGCATGCCGATTTGTACGCCGACGCGGGTCACTTTGTTGACCGGGCAATATCCATTTCGGCATGGCTGGACCCGTCACTATGACGTTCCGCGTTGGGGTGGCGAGGGATTGAGTTGGAAGAAGTTCAAATCGTTCGCCCGCGTGCTGCGCGATTCGGGATATGCCACGGCCATCGGTGGCAAATGGCAGATCAACGACTTGGGAAAGCAACCAGACGCGCTGAAACACCACGGATTCGACGAGCATTGTGTCTGGACCGGAGCCGAAGCCGGACGACCGGAAACAGAAGAACGCTACTGGAATGGATACATCATGACGAATGGCAAACGCCGAACGGTTCCCTATGGTCCCGACACAGTCAACACGTTCCTCATCGACTTCATCAAACGCAACAAAGGCCGGCCATTTCTGGTTTACTACCCGATGCTGCTCACTCATGGCCCCCACACGACCACACCTCTAAACAAGCACAAACCGCCCAAGGGCAAATCCGCTCTTTACGCCGGCAACGTCACGTACATGGATCTCCTGGTCGGCAAGCTGGTCAAGGCCGTGGATGATGCTGGACTTGGACACAACACTCTGATCATCTTCACCGGCGACAATGGCTCAGCCGCCGCCGGCGTCGTTGATGGTGAGCCTTATCCGAAAGGCAAGGGTCGTCAGGCCGATTGGGGCGCCCACGTGCCATTCATTGTCCGTGCTCCGTTTCTGACCACCGGCGAAAGGGTTTCCAGAGACCTCATTGATTTCACCGATCTCTACCCAACGTTGATCGAATTATCCAAGATCGCGCCGCCTGATGGAGCCAAGTTGGACGGCAGGTCGTTCGTTCCCAGCCTGCGCGGCAGTGATGATCCCTTCGAAAAGCGTAGTTGGATCTACTCGCAACTCGGCGATTTCCGGATGGTGCGCGATTGGCACCACATTGTTGACAGCCGTGGCAACTTTTACGACCTCGAAAAAGATCCGCGTCAAGAACACGAAGTCAGCCCGCTCGACAAAATCGCACCAGGTCGACGCCAACGATTGCAGATGATCCTCGATCGCTTCCCGGATGATGCCGTCGCACCATTTGCCGAATTCGCTAAACGGTATCCACCCATTGAATAGAGGTAGTTTCAAAACCGGTCGACGTTGCGTTTTGACTGTAGCCGGAGTCGCAAGACTTCGGGGATTTGAGGGTTTACCACAACCCGAAGTCTTGCGACTGCGGCTACAACAGGGTTTTGAAACGGCCTCCAATGAAATCGGAAGGATGGCAGGAGAAATACATTGGTAGCCAACACAAATAGTTATTTCGGCATGTGATTCAAAAGAGTGCTGACGCATGCCGCTCGTCGGTACGAATTGTCGTTGAACGTGGTATCTGTATTGGTTGTCCGCTGGATGAATCGGTGCAGTCGAGCAGGCGGACTTGCCTGAGTGGTGCGTCCGCGCGGAGCGGTCTCTTGAAGTTCGAAAATGCTCCGCTGGCCGAATCGTGAGCCTGCGCTGACGCACCATTTCGTCATTGGCTCCGTTTGACCGCAACCTACTTCTTGACCGTCACAAGCAGATCTTCGGGATCTTCGGTGAGGATGAGCCCACGAAAATGGACTTCCTGCGGAACCTTGTTCGAATGCAGTTGTAAACCGATCGGCCCACTTTGGCAGAGTTCCGGTTTGGGATCCGACCAATCCGCAACGAGTTTGCCGTTAATGACATGGCGGATGCGGTTGCCGATTGCCAGGATCTCCATTCGGTTCCAGTCATGCTGTTTGCCGGCCTTTTTTGCGATGCCCTTTGTGTCGCGGTAAATGCTGTTGCGGCGATACAGGTCATAATAGCCGTAGCCTGACGGATACATCACCAAGTGCCCCATATAACTGTACGAGTCGCCCGCTCTCTCGACAGTCTTGCCCCACAGAGCGATCCCCGAGTGCATCTCGCTGGTGACCAGTTTGCTTTCGAAGATCAAACGAAAATTGCGGTACTTCTTTTTGGTTACCAGATAGGTGCTCGCCTTCGGAGCATCGTCTTTGTCATTCTTCGCCACGATGATGCCGCCATTGACCGAGAAATACTTCTCGGTCTGACCTTCCCAACCGGTCGTATCTTTGCCATTGAATAATTTGATTGGCTTTTCATTCTTGGGGAGTTTCGCGATTTGTTGTCCGCTCCAGTCGCTTTCCTTTTCCTCCGATAATGACAGTCCGGTCAGAAGTGGGATCATTCCAATTGCCAGCATGATTGGTTTCATTGATGTGTCTCCGATTAGGATTTAACGAGTGCCGCCGCGTGCGAATCTGACGACAAGGTCACAACACTGTACCGCAAGCGACCGGTTAGAAAAAACGACTGATGTGGAATTCCTGATGGGCTCGTCGTTTGTTTTAACGTTGCATCTTGAATCGTCGCGGGCGACAATCGCATTTCTTCAATCAATCGTGGATTTGAGAATCAACACATTCCTTCGAGGCGACACGTGCTAAAATTCCTTGACGAGGGAACACAACTTTGTGACGGCGTCTGTCGTCGCGAGTTCTTGCGAGTTGGCGGCATCGGGCTCGGCGGACTTTCGCTACCGGCCCTGCTGCAGTCTCGCGCGACGGCGGCAATAGAATCGCACGGCAGCTTTGGAAAGGCCAAATCGGTCATCTTGTTCGGCCTCGTTGGCGGGCCGCCACAACATGAAACTTGGGATCCCAAGCCCGACGCTCCCGCGGAAGTGCGCGGCGAGTACGGAACGATCGCTACAAAGACTTCTGGGTTGTCCGTTGGCGAGCTGATGCCCAAGACGGCGGCGCTGACTGACAAAGTCGCCGTGCTGCGCGCGGTTGTCACCAACGACAATGCTCACTCGTCGAGCGGGTATCAAATGTTGACGGGAATTCCGCATCAACCGCGAAATCGCGAGAGTGCTCTGCCAAAACCGCCCAACGACTCCCCCTGCATGGGCGCGATGCTGCGGGCTCTCAAATCCGACGTCGGTCGCTTGCCAACGGCAGTGACGATTCCCGAGCACATTTGGAACGACGGCAATTTCCCATGGCCGGGCCAGGATGCTGGATTCCTCGGAAAGCAATTTGACCCATGGCTGATTCATTGCCAACCGCACGAAGATAAGTTCGATGTCCCGGGCATGACGCTGCCGGCCGAGATTGCTCATATCCGTTTGGACCGCCGGCGCACGTTGCTTCAACAAGTCGAGCGCAAGCTTGGCCATCTTGAACGGGATCGCGCCGTCGAACGATACGCCGCGCATGTGAGAAAAGCATACGAATTACTCAGCGGCAGCGGCGCGAAATCAGCGTTCGATCTGCGGCAAGAATCGGACATCACGCGTGACCGATACGGCCGCAGCCGGTTCAACCAGAGTGTCTTGCTGGCACGCCGGCTTGTCGAAGCGGGAGTCGGTCTGATTCAAGTGAATTGGACGCGGGTCAAGGGCTACGAAAACCAAGGCGGTTGGGACACGCACGCCAAGCACAACGAATCGTTGAAGAAACTGCTGATGCCGCGGATGGATCAGTGTTTCACCGCGTTGCTGACGGATCTGGACGAACGCGGCCTACTCGACGAGACGCTCGTCGTGTGGCTGGGCGAATTCGGGCGAACTCCGAAATTTAACCGACGAGCCGGCCGGGATCATTGGGGCAGCGTCTTTTCGTTGGCACTCGCGGGCGGAGGGGTTCGTGGCGGCGTTGTCCACGGATCAAGCGACAAGAACGCGGCGTTCCCGGCCGATGGCGTTGTCGAGCCGAAGGACATCGTCGCCACGGTCTTTCACTGTCTGGGATTCGCACCCGAAACCGAAATTCGCGACAATCTGAATCGACCAATCCCAATCAGCCGCGGCCGAGTCATTCACGAGATTCTTTAACCCGATCAGAACGCCGTCGCCGGAACGCTGCCAGCGGACCTGTTCCCGTAAAACACAGCCTGATAAACGAAGAAAGACCCGCCAGTGTTAGAACTGGCGGGTCCCGGATTCGCGGGAATCCGTCGTTAAATTGGTTGTCAGCCCGCAACTCTCAACGGACTCGGCATTGAAACGTGATGATGCCGCCGGTCTTGCCGGGTAACGGCGCATCGAGTTCGAATCGTAGAATCAAGCTTCCTTCTCCGTTGTCTTCAAAGTGAATGTCTCCGGGCCGGTCGGACTCGGCGCTGTCGTCGATGTATTCCAGACGCGGCGTCAGATTGTCGATGATTTTGATGTTCAGCAATTCCCGTTCACCAAGATTGTCATAACGCAGAGTAAACGTGATGACGTCGCCGGGTTTTGCCGTTCGCTTGTCAGCCAGTTTGACGATCCGCAAGTCGCCCTTGGTCTTGTGATCGATTTCGATGCCGATCAGCTCTTCCGGCTTAAAATGATTGTCGGTTTGTTGCGCGCCTTCGAT
>CAUZVF010000135.1:0-8778 GCA_963582955.1 Planctomycetota bacterium | reverse complement strand
TCATCCTGTCGCTTGATGGATTGCGCCGAGATATGGATATCCGGCAACTCCACGCGCATTCGATGCTAAACCGCAATTGGGGCGATACGATCGACGTCGAAGTTCTGCGAAACGGCAAAAAGCAAAACTTGACAATGACGTTCCCGAAAGGCCCGCCTCGTTAGTTCCACGACCGACGTTGGCCGATCTCGTCCTCGACGGTTGCGAACCCCGGCGGATTCCGACCAATCTACGATCGGTACCCGCCAGTCCCTTTGGGAATGTCCTTCCGCTCGGGTTAGGAAGGATAGCGCGAGCGACATTACGATGTGGTTCGTGATGGCCAGGAACCTCACGGTTCCTGGCCCTAACGACTGGCTGTCAGACTCGACGCTCGGCTCAACCAATAGAGGGGCAAGGCAGATAACATGAAACTAGCTCGCTGCGGAAAACAAAGAGGCCTTGCAGATTTGCCGCACACTGGGCACCTTCCGCCCCATTGCCACGAGAACACCAATTCTTGCGAATTCTCGAAATTTGTAGATTTTCTGAGGTCCGAGTGCGTCTAATCCCGCACTATAGATGGTATGGCGGAGCTATCTTGTCTTGTGCAACCGGTTCTTGTCCAACTGAGACCGCGAAAAAAACGCGAACTGACAAGTTGAACCGGACATTTCAAAATGGCATTGTCATAGAACCGTGATTTGTTTCCGAGCCGCGATTCATGTCCTCATCGCAGACCCCCGTTGTTGAATCGACCGACAGCGAATTGCTGATGCAGTTCGTCAAGAAAAACGATCATGGCGCGTTTCGAAGACTCGTCGAACGTCACGCACGTTTGGTCAATTCTGTTTGCCGTCGCGTATTGCGGAACGAACAGGACATCGAAGACGCGTTTCAGGCGACGTTTCTTGTGTTAGCGCGGCAAGCGGCGTCGATCCGATGCCGTGATTCTTTGGTATCTTGGCTGTTCAAGGTGGCTCATCGGACGGCAATACGTGCCGCCGTGGAGGGCCAAACCAGACATGAAGCTCAGTTACAGGACGAACCCGTGATCACTCCCGAAACGCTCGAGCAGATTCAGGATCGCGAGGAGTTTGAAGTGCTGGCGGTGGAATTGGAACGCCTGCCGGAGAGCTGCCGCGCTCCGATGATTCTTTTCTATCTGGAAGGAAAATCGCGGCGCGATGCGGCCTTCGAGCTGGACTGTAGCGATGCGTCACTGAAATCGCGATTGGCCCGCGGACGACGATTGCTCAGACAACGGTTGATCCGCCGGGGTGTTGCGTTCTCACTCGTGCTGAGCGTCGCAGCGCATCAGACCGCCCAGGCCGAAACGGCAATTGGTGCTGCTATGATCGAACGTACCGTCGCTGCCGGACTCGAATACGCGGTAACTGGAAAGGCCGGCGCGGCCTGTACTTCTCAATCCGTCAATCTCGCCCAAGGAGTTCAATCGATGACTTCCATCTCGTTGACCAAATCGACTATTGCGGCCGTAATTATTCTTACGGCAGGCTTGCTGACCACTGTGGGGTTCGGCGTCCACCAACTTTTGGCCGATTCCGATTCGAAAGCCGATGAAGCGGGTCAAGAACAAATCGATAGCGCATTTGATGGGAATACGACTGAAAAACCCAAGGACAGGGAATTATTAATCGCTCTGGCTGGCGATAAGAAAAAAGCTCAGCCCAACAATCCGCGGGCCCGCATGTCGATCGACTTGAAAAGAGTGAGTCCCGCCGAGGAGCGCATACAAGCGGCGTTAGAAGAACCAACCACGATAGAATTCACGGATACTCCGTTGGTGGATGCGATGGAATTCTTATCGGAACAACACAGTATTAGGATAATCCTCGACGAAGAGGCTTTGCGGGAAGATGGCATCTCACCGGACGAACCCTTTAACCGAGTTTTGGCCGGAATCAGCCTCCGTAGCTTATTGAACATTTTGCTCGACGAGTATGGCCTCACCTATATGATCAAGAATGAGGTCATGTATATTACTACGATCGTCGAAGAGCGTGCCCGCAAAGAAACGCGTGTTTACCAGCTCAAATACCTTGTGGAAGCGGGCTTCGAAGAGGAAGCGCTGAAACGCGTCATCGAGAGTCAGCAGAAGGACGATGGAGTCATCGTTGAAGCGCTGCGCGGTTTGCTGATCATCACCCAATCGCAGAGTCAGCACCGAAAGACGGCCGAACTGTTACAACAACTTTATCGTTCCGATGCCGTTAAGCCGTAACCGGCAGTTCCCAACTTTCGACTGTGGCGCAGAACTGCTGTTTCTTCTGTCGAATTCAGACGAGAAGCGCTATTCTGGAGTAATGTCGAATCGCTTAAATAACCATACTCGAATCAAAGGGCAAGTCGCATTGAAGTGCGGTCTGATCGTGATCTTTCTCGACCATCTTTACCTCTTGGCAATCGGACGAGAACTTGCAGCCAGACCCGTTTACGAACTTGCACCTGAAAAATATTGGATCGTCGCAATTGCCATTGGCGGTGGATTGGCCGCCATCGCTGGTGCCGTGACATTGTATCTCATTGATCGGTCACGTGGTCGGGACTAACGCGTCCGAATCGTATCTGGGACACCAGTGGCGTGGCAAATCTATCGGGTTGCTCGCGGTGACCGCTAGATCAGCCGATGGGCACTCGTCCAATGCCACTCACTTTACCAACGGTATCGTTTCGTCAAGTTAAACGACGAGTCGGACAGTTATCCGTTTTGGCCAGGAACCTCACGGTTCCCGCTAGCCAAGAGCAATGAAGCTCAAAATACCAGGCTAGCGGGAACCGTTAGGTTCCTGGCCGCCATCAACGGTTTCCCGAATGTTGCAGCGAAAGTGAGTGCCATTGGGCACTCGCCCACGGTTTCCTGGGCAAACCGGACGCTAGCGCGTGGCGGCTGATCTCGCCATTTAATGTTGCCATGCACGGCACTGATTCAGATCAAGCGGGTTGTTGTAGTTCGATCCGAACTGCGTTAGCCTTTTCATGCGACTCGGTTCATATCCGTGATCGAGTTGAAGCGATTGTCGATCCGCCCGTGTTTGCGACGTTGAATACTCTCTGTCAGGGAATTAACTCATGCGCTCGCTAATCAGCATCGTGCTGTTGTTTTCGATCGTTGTCACAGGCTGTGGCCGTGATTCGGAGCCGTCCCCCGAAGCGAAGACGACGGATAAACCCGTAGTTGAGAAGACAACATCGGCTGAAAACGAGGAATCGTCCGATGAGAATTCGAACCAACAGGCAACGACTTCGCGTTCGGACGATTCCGCGACAAATCAGACAAAGGCAAGTGCGAACTCGTCAACGGCACGAATAGAGCCGGAATCTGGCACAAGCCAAACGAAAGTGACATTACCGGCGGCGGATTTGTCTTATATCACTGACGACTTCGTTGCTGCTCTGTTGATTCGACCGCAACGGGTCATCGAATCCAAGTTCGCGACGAAGCTGATTGATCTTGCGATCGGACGCGACGAGTTTGACACGCAAGTGAAAGAAATCAGTTCGAATGTTGGTTTCGATCCACAGACAATCGCGCAGGTCGCTTTCTTGTTGGACGGGGAAAACATCGGATCGGCCGCGGGTATTCCTGGTTCGGGCGGCCCATCACGTCAGCAGATTGCTTACAAGAACCAATTCAAGATGATCGGCGTTGCATTTCACAATTTCCACGACGCGCATCGAAAGTTTCCGCGGCATGACGGGCCGCCAGTAATTGCCGGCCGATTCAAACGTGGACTGAGTTGGCGTGTCCACTTGCTCCCGTTTCTGGAACACTTCGATTTGTACACTCAATTCAAACTCGATGAACCGTGGGACAGCGAGCACAACAAAGCGTTGATCAAGCTGATGCCCGATGTTTTCAAGACACCGGGCATCAAGGAAGCCGGCAAGACATCGATTCACGTCTTTGTGGGGAAAGACACACCGTTTGCCGACGATACGGCTCCCAGCCTCCGCGATTACATCGACGGCACATCAAACACATTCCTGGCCGTGGCCGCCGGACTCGATAAAGCGGAAATTTGGACGAAACCCGGCGGGCTGAAATTCAACGCCGACGATCCGCGTGCGGAATTGGGAAAGATTCCGGAAGACGGATTCATGGCACTCTTCGCCGATGGATTCGTTCAGAAGATGGTGACGGAAACGGATAACGAAACACTGTCGCGTTTGATCCGTCACCAAGACGGACAAGCTGTCGACCGTGACCTCTATTCGAAACCGCACGATTCGGGACGTCAGATTCTGAAAATGCCGGCATTCGTCGCGCATCTGACAGCCGACATCGATGCGGAAAGGCTATTGTCCGCGATGTCCGAGGAAATCGGTGAAGCCACCGAGAAAACACACGGAGATCTCAAATACCATCTGATGCGCGGATACGCAGTTTGCCTGCCCAACAAGCGAACGGCGGTTGCCGCTCGCGAAGAGTTGCTGCTGAAGATGCTCGATGCCAAGCCGGCCGAATCTCCGTTGACGACTCAGCTCGCTTCGATTGAAACGTCGGGCGACGTCGTTGTCGCGGTCAATCTTAAGCCGCTGCAACCGATGCTCGCCACGCTGCTCGAGCGGGCTCCGATGTTGGGCGTTGCCACTCAAATTGACACAGTTTCGGCATCGCTGAGCGTTTCCGGCTCACCAGGAGATTCGATGTTTCGGATCGAGGTCACCGCGAAGGACGAGGCGGCGGCACGTCAACTGGAAGGCATGCTGAACGTCGTTGTCGCCAATTTTAAACAGCAGTTGGAAATGTTGGCCCAGCAACCGCAATTCCCACAAATCGTGCCGGTCGAACTATTTGACCTCGGTAAGAAGTTGTTTGACAGTGCGATGTTGAAGCAGGATACGACGCAAGTTGTCTTGAACATTGCGATTTCCGAAGACTTCAACGCAATGATCGACTCGATGGAACCGCAATTCAAGCAGTTGGGAGAGACCATTAAACGCGCGAGAAAAGCGGCGAAGCAGTCCGAGCGACGTAATAACATGAAGGAAATTCTGCTGGCGCTTTTGAATTACCACGACGTGCACCAAATGTTTCCTCGTGCCAACGGACCGGCGATGGTTGCTCCAACCAAGAAGTTGTACTTGGGGTTGAGTTGGCGCGTGCACATATTGCCGCTGCTTGGTGAGGTCGAGTTGCACGAGAAGTTCAACTTTGATGAACCCTGGGACAGCAAACACAACAAGGCGCTGATCGCTCAAATGCCCAAGGTTTTCCAAACTCCCGGCGTCGAAGATTCCGGCAAAACGGCAATCCATGTTTTCCTTGGCGAAGGTACGCCGTTCGGTGACGGATCCGTCACTCCTCGGCTTCGTGATTTTACCGATGGAACCACGAATTCGCTTTTGGCAGTGATGGCGGGTCCGGCAACCGCCGAAGTCTGGACGAAACCCGGTGGACTCAAGTTCGATGCGAAGAACGCCAAATCCGTTTTAGGAAAGGTCAATGAAAGTTTCTTGTTTGGATTCGCCGATGGCCACGTACGATTTGTCACACCTGATGTGATCACGGACGAGCTACTTCGCCGTCTCGTCTATCATCAAGACGGTAAACCGATCCCGGAATTCTGAGTTCGGTAAGCAAGGAAAGTCAAAAGCAGCCGACCTACGCGGAATTCGCGACCTATAGTTGAGTGTGGCAATTCCATTTGCCGCAATGCGTCTCAACAATTGGAAAGTCGCTACGATGACTTGGAGTGCCGGTCGCAATGCTCTCGCTGTTTCATTCGCCGTACTCATTCTTTGCCTTACGATCGACATGCGAAATGTCGATGCGGCGACTCCGGCATTGTTGGAACTCAAAGTCGGCAAGACGCCGTATCGCGGCAAGCTAATCGCCAAGAACAAGTACTTCTGTTGGCTGATGGACCGCGATGGCAAACTGAATTCCATCAATTTGAAGTCGGTCGCGTCGTTCCGCCAAGTTTCGCCACGCTTTCGAGGCTTCACGGCCGGCGACATGCGTACGAAGTTGATCGACGAGTTTGGAAAAGAATTCGAGGTCTCGGGCACGCAGCACTATCTGGTCTGCGCGGGCAAAGGGAAGGCCAAGCAATATGCCGCGATCTTCGAAGATATCTACCGCACGTTTTACATGTATTTCCGCACGCGACGGTTCGACATCCGCGAGCCGGAATTCCCGATGGTGGCCATCGTGTTTCCCTCGCAAAAACTTTTCGCACAATACTGTGCCAAGGACGACGTGCGAGCTACGAAAACGCTGCGGGGATATTACCTGAGAACATCCAACCGGGTTGCGTTGTTTGCCACCGGCACCGAGTCCCTGACATTGAACAATTCGCAAAACAATGGCGGGGCCAATTTGTATTGTCCGCCCGGGGTCGCGAAAAGACGCGAATTCGCAGCTCGAACCGGACATTTGAAAATGGCTGTGCCATATCAGTCGTCGTCGTTTGTCTTCGCGTGCGATTGCGGTGGCAGCAAGTATCCGCGTAGTCCGTTTTCGGGCTCATCGAGACGTTCCCAACGTGGCCCCGCGTTGTTGAATCAACCAAACGTGCGGCAAATGCCGCTGACGTTCGAGAAAATCAACGGTAGCTTGAAGGACACCATCATCCACGAAGCGACGCATCAAGTCGCCTTCAATACCGGCTTGCATGTTCGCATCGGATCGAATCCGAAGTGGGTCGTCGAAGGGTTGGCAACGGTGTTTGAAGCTCCGGGAATCCGTGATTCGTCCAAGTCACGAGGTGGAAATGCAAAACAGCGCATCAACCGCGAGCGATACTTGTGGTTCCAAAATTTCAAACAGGAACGCCGCAAACCGTACTCGTTAGAGACCTTCATTGCCGACGACAAGATGTTCGAATCGGCTGCTCTCGACGCCTATAGCCAAGCCTGGGCTTTGACATTCTATCTGATCGAAACGCGGCCCAGAAAGTACGCGGAACTGTTGAAGATCATCGCATCCAAAGATCCGATGTACGAATACAAGTCTCGGGATCGGGTGAAAGATTTCCAGAAGGTCTTTGGTTCGAACATGAAGCTGCTCGATGCAGATTTCGTTCGCTTCATGGATCGCCTGAAGTGAGACTCGGCAAAGCAGTGCCGGTCGCTGTTCGCTCTTTGGCTGTGAATTGATTATCTGTGAGCGGAATGGCACTCCCGTTACCGACGGCATTGTTTCGTCAAGTTAAACGACGAGTCGGACAATTATCGGTTTTGGCCAGGAACCTCACGGTTCCCGCTAGCCATGAGCGATGAAGCTCAAAGCATCAGGCTAGCGGGAACCGTCAGGTTTCTGGGCCTCAACAACCGGTCACGCAGCGACACGGTTGTTGGCTTTGGTCTGCGCTTCCAATTCGGCGCTAATCAGGCAGCCGCGTGCGACGGTAAAATCGGAAGCGGCGGCGATCCGGACATCCTTGATGTCGAGGATCGGCGGCGAGGTACTCAGCGTGTGATTCAACACCGTTTCAAATCCAGCGATCCGTGTCGGGCCACCCGAGCAAACGACCGCAACCGGTTGAGGCACGTCTTGCAGCCGATGTGATTTCGCAAACGCTTTCGCGGCTTCTTGGACGACATGTTTGACGAGATCACCATACAATGAGCCAAGCAGTTCTTCGTCTTCGTCACGCACTTCAGTTAACGAGCAGTCGGATTGTTCTTTGGCGAGAGTGCAGCCATTTACATCAAGATACTTTTCGCCGTGGCAGTCCCACTTGTAGATCTTTGCCTTGCGGGCCAATTCTTGGTCGATCCAATGTCCGCCACCCTCGATCGTGCAATGTGCGATTTCGATTCCACAATGAGCCAGCGACACTTCACACGTGGCCGATCCGAAGCTGATTCCGATACCCGTGAAGTTTTCTTGGGCCAGTTCAGCCAGAACGACGGCCATCCCCGAACTTAATATCTGCGGAGTGTAACCGCGGAGCCGGACAACTCGTGTGAAGAATTCGAGTTCGCGATTTCTTGAAGGTGTCCGGCCGCTGTTGTTGCCGGGAAGGGTCAAGCAACACAGCTCGCCGGGATCCGTTGGTTCGGGCAACAACGCTTCGGCCAGAGATGCAAGAATCTGTCTCGCCAACGGATCAGCTTGAGGGATGATGCCGCCGGGCAACAGTCGTTGCGCGCGTACTTGAAACAGTTCCGCATAGTCCACGGCAGCATCGCCGATCAGCACCAGATCGCTCTCGCAAATGCCGTATGGGATTTGGGCCTGTTTCATCAGTTCCCGGTGCGAATCGGAATCAGGCAGCACACTGTAGAACGAGCGGGACGATCGAGCGATCAGGCGATCGCCCTCGCGACGCAGCGATCTCAACCCGTAACAACCAATGTCCAACGCAATCGTCATCCGTGTTAATCTCCTTGAACCGTCCGCAGCGCACGATCAATGATGTCGGACTGGGGCACTTCGATTGAGTGCCGAGTCGGCTGGGGTTGAGGCTGGGGCTGCGTTCGGTTGGCGGTTTCGTCAGCCGATACAACACTCGTTCCCATTTGACTGTTGACGGTCGGTGTCGTTTCCGTGAATTGACCGGCAAGAACCGGCTCTTTTGATGTAACGTTGGGACGAAAGTGCGGTTTCGGCACCTCATTTGTGGCAACGACTTTTGCATCGACGCGAAACTGACCCGTCGTCGCCGGTGTCCCATAAAACTCTTGAATTTTGGAGAGCGGAATGGGTTCTTCCAGAACGGCCATGTGATTGCCAATGATGGCGTTCAGGTATTCCTGCGGCATCGGTTCTCGAGGAGGTCTGGGCGGTTCGACTCTCACCATCGGCCACAACACAATTCCGGCCAG
>CAUZVF010000134.1:0-8783 GCA_963582955.1 Planctomycetota bacterium | reverse complement strand
GGAGCCTTCGATGATCCCGAATTCGACGTCGTCAGCCATCCGACAGCCCAAGCAGGCCTCACTTGTACGACGTGTCACGCAATCACGAATGTTAACAGCCAACGCGGGAACGGAGACTATACGATCGAGGAACCGCTGCATTACCCGTTTGCCTATAGCGACAACGCGGTGTTGCAGTGGATCAATAATCAACTGGTGAAGGCCAAACCGGCGTTCCACAAGAAGACATTCTTGAAACCGTTCCACAAGACGGCCGAATTCTGCTCGGTCTGTCACAAAGTACATTTGCCGTTTGAGCTGAATCACTACAAGGAATTTCTGCGTGGTCAGAATCATTACGATCTTTACTTGCTCAGCGGTGTGTCCGGACACGGGGCCCGCAGCTTTTATTATCCGCCCAAGGCTGTCGACAACTGCTCGAAGTGCCACATGCCGCTGAATCCCTCGAACGACTTTGGTGCCAAAGACTTCGCAAATTCCGGGACACTCAACATCCACGACCATCTGTTTCCTGCGGCCAACACCGGCGTGGCTTGGCTGAAGAACAAACCCGATGTCATCAAAGCGCACCAGGACTTCTTAAAGGGAGTGATGCGGGTCGACATTTTCGGCATTAAAGAAAACGGAACGATCGACGGCGAACTGCACGCTCCGTTGCGGCCCGAAGTACCCACGTTGAAACCCGGAAACAAGTACTTGCTGGAAACGGTGATCCGTACGCTGAAAATGGGTCACTTGTTTACTCAGGGAACCGTCGATTCGAACGAAGTTTGGATGGACGTCACCGTCACCAGCGGCGACCGAATCATCGGACGCAGCGGCGGGATGACCGAGGATCGCGGTGTCGATCCGTGGTCGCATTTCGTTAACGTGTTTTTGCTCGATAAAGACGGCAACCGAATTGCTCGGCGGAATCCGCAGGACATTGTCGTCCCTTTGTACAACCACCAAATTCCACCGGGCGCGGGGCAAGCCGTGCATTACGGATTGGAACTGCCCGACGACTTGACCCAGCACGTCACCATCGAAATCAAACTGCAATATCGCAAGTTTGACAAGGATTACATGGACTTCGTCATCCGCGACGTGAAACCCGGCGACTTGCCAATCCGTGGCCACAAGCCCGGCGAACCGTACGTGAATGAACTTCCCATCACAACGCTGGCCGTCGATCGCCTGACTTTTCCGGTCGAAGGCGTCAAGGCCACGGTCGAGAATCCGACGCTCGACTTCCCAGTGTGGCAGCGTTGGAACGACTATGGCATCGGCCTATTGCTGGAAGGCAAGGCCGAGCTGCGTCAATCGATCGGGGCGTTCGCGGAAGTCGAAAAACTGGGACGCTATGACGGAGCGTTGAACATGGCCCGCGTCCTGTTCCGTGAAGGCCGATTGGACGAAGCCGTCGACGCGATCCATCGTGCCGCCAAACACGACAGCCCGGCGGCTCCGAAATGGACGATGTCATGGCTTACCGGGCTGATCAATCAACAGCAGGGACACTTCGAAGAGGCCGAGCGCAATTTGCGCAGTGTGTTGGAAGACAAGACTTTGGAAATGCAAGAACGGGGTTTTGATTTCAGCCTGGATTACGTCGTCATCAACTCGCTGGGACAGGCACTGTTTGATCTGGCACGTCAACAGCGTGGTCCGGCCAACGAAGCTACCCGGCTCTCGTATCTGAAAGAAGCTGTTAACACATTCAAAAAGACATTGAAAATCGATTCCGAGAACGTGACGGCTCATTACAACTTGCAGTTGCTGTATCAGCAGCTCGACGACAAGGAAAACGCAGCCAAGCATCGGCGACTCCATCAGCGATTCAAACCCGACGACAACGCGCGGGGCCGGGCGATTCGGCTGGCTCGCCAAAAATATCCGGCTGCCAACCATGCCGCCGAGGCGTTGGTGATCTATCCCTTGCACCGATCGGGCGCGCCAGAACTGGGCTTGCAAATTCACCAACAACCTTCCGAGAAAGAAACCGGAGGATCAGAATGAACGATCCCATTCCTGACCAGCAACCAAACGGAGACGACGGTTTCGACACCGAAATTGATCCCGAAACCGAAGAACGAGACGACGCGGTGATCGGCCGGGCGCTGAAATGGTCGGGCGTCGCATTGGCGTTCTTACTGTGTACTGGCGGAGTGACCGCCTACATGATGACTCGTACGAAACCACCGCCACCGGTCAAGGAAACCAAATGGATGCCACCCGCAAAGCGTGTGTTGGCGTCAGACGAAATTCCCGAGATGAAATTTACGGACATCACCGAGGAAGCCGGTATCGATTTCGTCCACGAGAACGGAGCCCGTGGCGAAAAGCTGTTGCCGGAAACCATGGGCGGCGGGTGTGCGTTCCTCGATTTCGACAACGACGGCGATCAGGACATCCTGCTGACGAATTCGCGCCGCTGGGATTGGGAACAGCAGCCCACAGAATCCACTGCGAAAATGGCGTTGTACGCCAACGATGGCATGGGCCGATTCGTGAATGTCACCGAAATGGCGGGCCTCGGCATCGCAGCCTATGGAACAGGTGTTGCCGTCGGTGATTATGACAACGACGGCAACGTTGACCTTTTCCTGTCGGCAGTCGGTCGAAACAGGCTGTTCCGAAATACGGGCGGCAAGTTTGAAGACGTGACCGGACAAGCCGGTGTTGCGGGAGACAAGGACAGTTGGAGCACCAGTTGCGGCTGGCTGGACTTCGACAACGACGGCGACTTGGATCTCTTCGTTTGCAACTACGTGGTCTGGTCGAAGGAATACGATCTTGCCCAGGATTTTCGTCTGACCGGCGGCGGACGCGCTTATGGACGGCCGCAAGACTTTGCCGGCACTCATCTTTATTTGTACCGCAACGATGGCGACGGAAAGTTCGCGGATGTGTCGGACGATGCCGGAATCCAGATGAATAACCCGGCCACCGGAGTTCCCATGGGCAAGTCGCTGGGCCTTTCGTTCTGTGATTTCGATGACGACGGCGCGATCGACATTCTCGTCGCCAACGACACCGTGCAGAACTTTCTGTTCCACAACCAGGGCGACGGCAAGTTTGAGGAAATCGGAGCCATCAGCGGTGTCGCGTTCGACTCGGACGGAAATGCCCGGGGCGCGATGGGGACCGATAATGCTCACTTTCGCAATGACGGTGACATCGGCATTGCCATTGGTAACTTTGCCAACGAAATGACGGCTCTGTATGTGTGCCGTGACGGCGATATGAATTTCAGCGACGATGCCGTTTCGAACGGGTTAGGTCCCAACACTCGGTTGGAATTGACGTTCGGCGTGTTCTTTTTTGACGCTGATTTAGACGGACGACTGGATCTCTTCGCGGCAAACGGACACTTGGAAGAGGAAATCAACAAGGTGCAGGAGTCGCAGCATTACGAACAGCCGCCACAACTGTTTTGGAACTGCGGCGCCGACAATCCCACCGAGTTCATGCCTGTTCCGTCCGACAAAGTTGGCGAGGACTTTAGCCGTCGCATCGTTGGGCGGGGTGCGGCATTCGGCGACATCGACGGTGACGGTGACCTCGATGTCTTGATCGCCGCGACCGGGAAACGCCCGCGATTGCTACGCAACGACCAGCAGGCCGGGCATCATTGGTTGCGAGTCGTCTTGCAGGGCAATCGTTCCAATCGCAGTGCCATCGGAGCTTGGATCGAAGCCGTCGTTGGTGAACGAGTCTTGCGCCGGCAAGTCATGCCGACTCGCAGTTATCTTTCGCAATCGGAATTGCCGGTCACTTTCGGTTTGAAAGACGCCCCTAAAGTCGACAAACTTCGCATCAAGTGGCCGGACGGTTCTCAGCAGGAACTGAACGACGTCGCAGTGGATCAAGTGTTGAAAGTTGAACAGGCGAAATAGCACCACGCGATTAACTGGCGGGAACGCCCTCTGCGGCGTTCCCGACAATTCCATAATTCAGAACAGATTCGAACGGAGTAGTCACATAAATGCCGCACATCAATTGCGTTGAAGATGAAGACGCCGATGGCCAGCTCGCGGAACTCATTGCGCGCTGGAAGGACGCCAACCCGGGCCGATCACGATTTCCCGGTATCCTGAAATGCTTCAGCGCGCGGCCTGACTTTTTAGAGCAAGTGATGAACTTCTCGTACGAGGTTCATTTTCGCGATGGCCATTTGACTCGGCGTGTCAAAGAAATGATCGCGACTTACGTGTCGGCATTGAATCAGTGTGAATACTGAACGGGCTCGCATGGTTTCTTCCTGCAGTTGCAGGAACGGGACGGACAGGTCGCCCGGGCTCTGGAACAATCCGATCTGGAATCCGCCAACATCAGTGACGCCGAACGTCGGTTGCTCGAATACACCCGACTGATTACCGAGCAAGCTTACAAGGCAACAGAAGACGATGTCGAGACGTTGCGGCAAGCCGGTTGGTCCGACGATCAAATTGCCGAGGCCGTCTACATCATTGCAATGTTCGCATTCTTCAACCGAGTCGCCGACGCATTCGGCTTGGAGGCTCCCAACTTCAGCGACATGCAAGCGAAGAAATCGGACAACGACGCTTAAAAGTGAGTAACACTTTGGCCAATCCACTGGACAACATCTTGCAACCGCACGACGCGTGGATGCGTCACGCGTTGGGTCAGGCGCGTGAGGCGTTTGACGCCGAGGAAGTTCCCGTCGGCGCGGTGATTGTCCACCACGATCAGATCATCGCGGCGGCTCACAATCAGCGAGAATCTCTGAACGACCCGACGGCACACGCCGAGATGATCGCGATCACTCAGGCCGCCGAATCGCTGAGTTCGTGGCGGCTGAATGATTGCACGTTATATGCCACGCTAGAACCATGCCCCATGTGCGCCGGCGCGATCGTGCAAGCACGAATTCCAACGGTGATTTACGGCACAACCGACGCCAAAGCCGGCGCCTGCCATAGTCTATACGAAATCACCAACGACGATCGCTTAAACCACCGCGCGACGGTCATTGGCGGCGTATTGAAAGAGGAATGCCGCAGTATCCTGCAAGAGTTTTTCGCCGTTCAACGATCCAAGGGTAAGAAATAGTCAACGCGGCCTGTTTGGATTCATTTTCTTGCCACCCGATATTCTTGCCCATAATTCTCAATCGGGCAAGAAAATGAAGTGGCAAGAATTTACGTCGGGCGAACTTTCCCAATTCGCAGTTGTCGCATAGCATGGAATCGTTGCTCTGAGTGTTCGCAGTTCCGGAATAGCACCTTGATCTTCGTTCTCGATAACTACGACTCGTTCACTTACAACCTGGTCCAACGGTTGGGTGAGATCGATGCGGGCCTTGATATTCGCGTCGCTCGCAACGATCAGATCACGGTTGATGAAATCGAGTCCATGCAGCCGGAACGGATTATCGTCTCGCCCGGACCGTGTACTCCGAACGAAGCCGGGATCTCGAAGGACTTGGTTGAACGCATGGCGGGACGAGTTCCATTGCTGGGTGTCTGCCTGGGGCATCAGTGCATGGCCGAGGTTTTCGGCGGTCAGGTCATCCGAGCCGACCGGTTGATGCACGGGAAAGTGTCGCAAATTCATCACGATGGCGAGGGCGTTTTCGATGGCTTGCGGAATCCATTCACGGCCACGCGGTATCACAGTTTGGTGGTACCGGAAGACTCGTTGGCGGACGACGTCGAAGTGTGTGCCTGGACCGAGGACGACGACCATCCGCGTGAATTGATGGGATTCCGGCACAAGAAACACTCGGTCCACGCCGTGCAATTTCATCCGGAAAGCTACCTGACCGAAGAAGGCATCAAGCTGCTCAAGAATTTTCTCAAATGTGATTAGAGAAAGCCATGTTTTGTGATATCCGCACGCTTGGTGAAATGTTATCGTGATTCAGATGCCGAATTCCACCACTCGATGTGTGTTCCTTCCGTCTGATCCCACAATCCACTGAGGTGTTAAGCCGTGAGCGACTCGGAATTCACCGATAACGAACTTCTGTCCTATCTTGACGAGCTGCTTCCGGGCGAGCAAATGACGGCGGCAGAGTCGGCTTTGCGTGGCTCTGAAACGTTGCGGAATCGTTTGGCCGCGTTGGCTCGGCAACGCGATTCCGGCGTGCATTCGGTCGGCGAAATCTGGCGGCGTATGCGGCTAAGTTGCCCGACTCGCAGCCAACTCGGCAGTTACCTGTTGGACGCTCTGGATTCTGATTTTCGTAAGTACATCGACTTTCATATCCAAACAGTTGGTTGTCGAATCTGCGCGGCGAATCTGAATGACCTCGAACAGTCCATGAAGTCAAAACCAGAAGCAGAGCGCCGCCGACAAAAGTACTTCCAATCGTCGGCGGGCTACTTGAGCCAAGTGTCGGATCGAGATTGAATCGAGCATCGGGCCACTCGGCACAGCCGTGCTCAGATCTGGCCAATCAATCAATCAGTTTTGGTTTTTGTTGCGCAAACCAACCAACCACCACGCGCTGGCTTCCGGTTCTCCGGGTTTTGAAACAATCGGACGCTAGCGCGTAGCGGCTGATGAATAATCCGGCCTAATCGGAATTCCGCGGCTTCTTTTCCTGCTTCTTCTTCAGTTGCTTCCGAGTTTGCTCGAAATGCAATCGAGCCACGTGCCACATGAAGCGTGGTCCGTAACCGCCCGTCGGTCCCCATTTGTTTGCTGTCGCCGCTCGGAGGTGAATCGCCGCCTTTTTCAACTCGCCTTCGGTGTAGTCATTCAGGCCGATATAGAGTTGCGCATAAAAGTAGCGTTTTTCTCGCTCGGCGTCGGTGATCTCAGCGGCCTTGATGCTTTTCAGAATCTCATCGCCCGTGATCTCGCCGGCGAATAGTTTGTAAACCGATGGAAATGGCTCGCGGTCGTCCTTCTCGTACTTTAGCAGTCCGGCACGTGCCCTCTTGCGGCCATACGCTTTTGACTGGCTCAGGTATCTCCAAATTCCGTTTTCGCGATCGATGTTGTCGAAGGTGTGGTAAATCTCAAACTGGTGCGCGGCCTTCTTGAATTGGCGTGTGTAGAAATATGCGATCCCTTTTCGCCAATGAGAGCGGTCGAGGTCTGCGTTCAATTCCACCATCTTTTCGTAATCAGCAATCGCCGCTTTGAATTCGCCCAGGAAGAAATGGGCATCTCCGCGTTTCGAATACAGGTCGGTCGAATCGGGAGTTTGTTGGACCTTTGCATTCAGCGATTTCAGGCGTGTCCGGAACGTCGTTTCCATTTTCTTGACGGCCTCGGCTTTGAGTGGTCTCGACAGATCAACTTTGGGTGCCTCGGCCGTTAGCGACGGCACCAGGATTACGACAAGCAAGCAATTCATGGGATTTCCTTTTGAATCAATCAAACGGTTGTGAGTATGAGGGCCGGCAGCCTCATTGCCATCGTCCAGTCACATGATCCGCATGGCGAATGGTGTATGTGACATTCGATTTGAGAAAAATGCAAGAAACTCGGTTATGAACGGTTGCAACAGTCTCCACCGACCGCTAGCATCTGTGATATTGAGACTCAGTCTCAAATTGATTCCCCTGCCAGCATCCAGATTCATATTCAGTTTTCCCCTGCGGAATCCTGCGCACCCCGATAAGGAGACGCAACCAATGCCGCACCGAACCCATTTTCGCCGTCGTGGTTTTACGTTGATCGAGTTACTGGTTGTTATCGCCATCATCGCGATTCTGATCGCTCTGATTCTGCCCGCCGTTCAAAAGGCCCGCGAGGCCGCCCGGCGGGTTCAATGTAAAAGCAATCTGAAACAAATCGGATTGGCTTTGGCCAACTACCAAGATACCAACAAATACTATCCGCCTTCCTTTTGCGTCGACCGAGATCCGGCCAATTTCCAAACACCGGGTGGCGAATGGTCGATTCAAGCTCGTCTGTTGCCGTTTCTGGGTAAAGGCAATGTGACGGCGAAAATCAATTTCGAAGACAGTTACAACAACCAGCCCTCAATCAAGACATTGCGAGTGTCTCTGTATATGTGCCCTTCGGAAGTTCGGGATGAATTGCGAGCTGACAGCTCGGGAAATCCGATTCATTTTCCCGTGAACTATGGCTTCAATGGTGGCACATGGATGGTTTGGGATAACGGGACTGGCAAAAAAGGCAATGGTGCCTTCGCTCCCAATTCCAGCTTTGCTCCAAGAAATATGACCGACGGCATGAGTTTCACGTTGGCGTTTGCCGAGGTCAGGGCGTTTACACCATATCTCCGGGATGGGGCTGCGGGAACGGCTTCGTTGCCCACGCCGAATCAAATCACAAGTCTCGGTGGCAGTTTCAAGTCGGAGACCGGGCACACCGAATGGGTCGACGGACGCGTGCATCAAACGGGATTTACAACAACGTTCGCCCCCAACACCGTGGTGCCGCATATCGACGGAGGTGATGAGTTTGATGTTGATTACACTTCGTGCCGTGAAGACAAAGCGTGTGCCGGTCCGACATACGCCGCGGTAACGTCTCGCAGCCATCACGGTGAGATTGTGAATGTGCTCTTGATGGACGGCAGAGTCCGCGCGGTCAACAACAATATCGATTTGAATACGTGGAGGAATCTGGGTTCGCGAAACGACAAGCAACACATAGACGAATTCTGAATTCGACCAACGCCGCCAAGATGGACACGGACGAGTCCGCATTGATTGGGAACTCGCCCGTTTTGTTGATGCGGATCTGGCTTGTGTCGCACTCCAGCGCGGCCGAAGACCGCAACCAAAGTCGCCTTTCGCTCCGCGAAAGTAGCGCCACTTTCGCGGAGCGAAAGGCGACAGAGAGACGTGCAACCA